>CAYYQT010000001.1:0-37224 GCA_964473795.1 uncultured Candidatus Saccharibacteria bacterium
TTGGTATTTTCTCTGACATATAACTATATATTAACTCGAATTACCAAGTAGTACAGCTATACGTTTTTCAATTGGAGGGTGCGTAGAAAACAACTTATTAAACCAACTAACTGTTTTTGCACCAAACGGATCACCTATAAATAAATGCGCTGTTGCATGATTTGGTTTTCTCATTGGTTTCCCATATGAACCTATTTTTTTTAGAGCTGATGCCAACCCTTCTGGGTAACGAGTTAACAAAACACCAGAAGCATCTGCTCCATATTCTCGCTTTCTAGATATGGCGAGCCTTATAAACTGGGCTGCTATTGGCGCAATAATAATGCCAACAATAGTAAGTATCATGCCAAGCTGACTACCACCCTCTCTTCCTCTGTTTCCACCAAAGAGAGAAACTCTTAAAAATAAATCGGCAAGTATTGCGAGGAAACCAGCAAGAACAACAGTGATTGTCATCAAAAGGATATCGTTGTTTTTAATGTGTGATAATTCATGTGCAACAACGCCTTCTAGCTCGTTTCTATCCATCATAGAAAGTAGTCCTGTCGTAACACAAACTACTGCATGCTTTTCGTTACGACCTGTTGCAAATGCGTTTGGAGATTCATCATTAATTACGTACAACTTAGGCATTGGCAAACCAGCTGTTATTGCTAAGTTTTCTGTAACGGTATAGAAATCAAAATACTCATCTCGCGTTGCTGGGTGCGCTCCAGTCATAGACAACACGGCTTTGTCGCTATACCAATAGCTCCAAAAATTCATAACAAAAGCAAACGTAATTGCCACATAGAGGATCCATTGTGAATTGTAGTACCACGATATAGCAAAACCAATAGCAATAACCAAAACCAAAAACACAGACATTAGAAGCCATGTTTTACGTACGTTTGCAGCCTGTGTTGTATAAATTGTCATACTTTTAAACTAAAGGTTATATTTAACCATCGTAATATCAACAAAAGTTTTTTATTTTAGAACTTAACAGCGACAGGATTACGTGCTTCATCTTCTTCATTAAGTTCAAACATATCTTGCGAAGATATGTTAAACATACTTGCCATAGTGTTTGTTGGGAATTGTTGTACTGCGATATTTAAGTCACGAACATTCGTATTATAAAACCTACGAGCGGCCTGTATTTTATCTTCAGTGTCTCCAAGCTCTTTTTGTAGTTGTAAAAAGTTCTGGTTTGCCTTTAAATCTGGGTAAGCCTCAGCTACAGCAAATAATGATTTCAAAGTTCCACTAAGCATGTTCTCAGCCTGTGCTTTACCTTGTGTTCCTGTTGCGCCAATAGCAGCACCACGCGCAGCTGTAACCTTTTCAAACACACCACTTTCATGAGACGCATACCCCTTTACTGATTCAACAAGATTCGGAATTAAATTATACCTTCTCTTTAACTGTACATCTATATCTGCCCACGCTTCTTTTGTACGATTAACGCGAGTTATAAGACCGTTATACATAACAATCATCCACAAAACTATTATTGCAAGAACAGATAGAGCTACTATAAATGGGATAGGCATGACATTATTTTATGTTACGGATGATGAGTATATCGTACCATAAAACAAAAACACCGTGGCAAAACGCTACGGTGTTTTTTGTTTTTAGGTTTAAATTAGAAACCACCCATTCCTCCAGGCATACCCCCGCCCATTCCAGCATCACTTGATGCAGGTTTTTCTTCTGGTATGTCTGCAATAGCAGCATCTGTAGTTAGCATAATAGCAGCAGCTGAAACAGCGTTTTCAACTGTGCTACGAGTAACTTTTGTTGGATCTATAATCCCAGCCTTTGCCATATCTGCTACCATTTCATCTTTCAAAGCATCATAACCAGCAAAACCTTTTGCGTCCTCTATTTCTTTTACTATTATAGACGCATCGTCTTTACCTGCGTTTAGTGCTATTTGTCTTAGAGGTTGTTCAAGCGCTCTTACGACAATGTCAAAACCTATTTTCTCATCTGCGCTCATGCCGTTCTGCTTAACAGAAGCAAGTATCCTAGATACTTTTGCAAGAGCCGTACCGCCGCCAGGAACAATACCCTCATCCAAAGATACTTTTGTTGCTTTAACAGCATCATCAATTTTATCTTTTAGATATTTCATTTCTGTTTCTGTAGCTGCACCAACACGAATAACAGCAATTCCACCAGAAAGTTTTGCGATACGTTCTTCTAGTTTTTCCTTATCAAACTTAGACTCTGCTTGTTCAAGAAGAACATTAAGCTGCGCAACGCGCTCTTCTATTTCTGACTTTTTGCCAGTACCACCTACAAACACAGTACTGTCCTTGCCAGCTACTACACGACGAGCTTTTCCAAGCATAGAAAGCGTGGCGCTGTCGAAAGTATCACCAGTGTCAGAAGATACAACCTGACCACCTACAATAACAGCAATATCAGCAAGTATTTCTTTTTTTCTATCTCCATATCCTGGAGCTTTCATTGCAAGAACACTAAATGTTCCTCGTAGTTTGTTTACAACAAATGTGGCTAGTGCATCTCCCTCAATATCATCTGCAATGATAACCAATTCTTTTTTTCCAGATTGTGCAACCTTTTCTAAAAGAGGAAGTATTTCCTGAACATTTGTTATTTTTTTATCTGTTATAAGAATTTGAGCATCGCGATACTCTGCTTCCATTCGTTCTGAATTTGTAACCATATAAGGAGACACATACCCTTTGTCAATTTGCAAACCTTCTACAACATCACTTGAAAGCTCAGTCCCTTGTGATTCCTCTACAGTAACAACTCCATTTTTTCCAACCTTATCTACTGTTTCAGCAATTATACTTCCAAGAACTGTTGACTCTGCAGAGATGCTTGCAACTTGTTTAATATCTACTTTACCTGAAACAGGTTTAGAGATTTTCTTTATTTCTGCAACAGCTACGTCACGAGCTTTTTCCATACCAGAACGTATAGCCATCGCATTTGAACCTTTTACAAGGTAACCAAGCCCTTCGTTAATCATTGCTTCTAGTAGAACAACAGTAGTTGTAGTTCCGTCTCCAACACCATCGTTTGTTTTGTTTGCCACTTCTTTTACGATTTCGGCGCCCATATTTTCAAACTTGTCTTTTAGTGTTATTTCCTTTGCAATAGACACACCATCATTTGTAATTCTTGGTCCACCATACGAACGGTCAAGAACAACGTTTCGACCCCTAGGTCCAAGCGTTACTTTCACAGCTCGTGCTGCTTTAGAAATACCAGAATGGAGACTTCTCCTTGCTTCTTCTCCAAATAGAATTTGTTTTGCCATATTACTTATTTTTTAGAAATAATTCCTAGAACGTTTGATTCCGACAGAACATAATATTCTTCGCCATCAACTTTTACCTCGTCATATCCATATTTTGAAAATAGCACAGTATTACCAACAACAACTGTCATTGGTACACTAGCGCCATCTTCATACTTTCCAGGACCAACAGCAACAACAACACCGCGTGCTGGTTTTTCTTTATTTGCGGAATCAGGAATTATAATTCCTGATGGAGATTTAGATACATCATCTTTATCTACCGGCCTAACAACAACACGATCACCAAGCGGTAAAATGGAAAATTTTTCCTTAGACATATTTATTTATTATAAGTATAAATTAGTAATTTGAGTATAACATCTCACAGTATGAACAATTTCATACTGGACTCGCATACTATAAATAATAACATCAGTATCTGCAAATAATTTTAAACAAAAAATTAGAGATATCCAACCACATAAACTATTTTAACGCCCTAAACACAATGTCTATAACTATGTATAACAAAAATACGATTCGTTTTGAGTTATACCCATACAGCCAGTAAAGTTGCATAGTTAGAGTAAAATATGTTATTCTCGCGAGTACAGATGGAAGTACTCACTATGCTTTTACCGTACGTGGAAATCATCCTGTCACTTCTGCTAATACTTGGAATCGTGCTTCAACAGCGCGGAGCAAGTCTTGGAGGAGCATTTGGCGGCGATAATTTTGCGTCCACTTTCTACAAACGCCGAGGCGCGGAGCTTTTTCTATTCCGTGCATCTATAATACTCTCGGTATTACTCGTAGTAACAGCCATTGCGAACTTCCTTCTGCAAGGAGCATGATAAATAAGCTTGCGCAATTTGTTAGGATTGCAACACGCAAGCGCGAGTGGTTATTCCTTTCTTTCGTATCTAGACAAATGTCTAGATTATCGTCAGGAGATAGAATGATTTTAATTATTCTTGGAACAATCCTCGTAATTGTGAGCGTGCTCGGATTGTATGCCTTTGAGCGGTCATTCTTAGTACGAGTTCCAACCTACGGTGGTATTGTCGTAGAAGGTGAACTAGGGTCACCACGCTTCGTTAATCCACTAATGGCAATATCTGATGCCGATAGAGACATAACATCTTTAACTTATTCTGGACTAATGGGTGTTTCTGGTAATGGAAAACTAATACCTATACTTGCAAAAAGCTACAGCGTATCTAGTGATGGAAAGGTATATACATTTATACTTAAACAAGATATCCATTTTTCAGACGGGACTCCAATAACAGCAAACGATGTTGTCTTTACAGTTCACAAAGCACAAGACCCAACACTTAAAAGTCCACAACTTGCTGATTGGAGCGGCGTAACCGTAAGTGCTATAAATTCTCGCACAGTACAATTCACATTACAAAAACCGTACGCACCGTTTCTTGAAAACACGACTCTTGGTATTTTACCTGAACGTTTGTGGCAAAACATACCAAACGCTCAATTCCCTTTCACAAACTTAGCTGTTAAACCAGTTGGAGCAGGCCCGTTTGTTGTACAAAAAATAGTTCGGGATTCAAGTGGAATAATTACAGAGTACGACTTACGAGCACGTAAGGATTATGTACTTGGGCGCCCTTACTTAAACGGAATTACATTCAAGTTTTACACACGACAAGCAGACCTTGCTTTGGCACTTGAAAGTGGAAACATAGATAGCGCATATGGTGTACCATCAAAGACAGTTATAACAGCACCTTTTTCAAGTGTATTTGGAGTTTTCTTTAACGCAGACAAAAACCCAGTATTGGCAAATAAAGAAATAAGGAAAGCTCTTTCTTTATCGATAGACCGTAAATATATTGTAAAAAACGTACTTAACGGGTATGCAACACCACTAATGGGTCCAATACCCCCAGGTAGCAACGTAAGCAATACGCCAGTACCAAACTATAAGAACACTATAAAGGTTGCCGCAAAGGTCTTAACAGACGCAGGGTGGACTTACGATGGTATTGCTCGTGAATGGAAAAACAAAAAGAAAAAAGCTGTATTTAGCGAGATGACAATAAAGACATCTAATGTTCCTGAACTAAAAGAAGTAGCAACAGCGGTACGAAAATTTTGGCAGAAATTAGGTATCTCTGTTTCAATAGAGCTATACGAACCTGGAGACCTTAACCAAAACGTAATACGTCCTAGAAAATATGAAGCGTTATTATTTGGAATGGTTATAGGACGTGACCAAGACTTGTTTGCTTTCTGGCACTCATCACAGCGCAATGACCCAGGACTTAACATCGCGTTATATGCAAATAAAACTGTTGACGCGTTATTGAAAGATTCAAGAACAGTACATGACCCTAAAAAAAGATTGTCTGACTTAAACAAGATTGAGAAAGACATAAGCTCTGACTATCCAGCAGCATTCACACATACGTTGGAATTTGTTTATTCTATCCCGAAAAACCTTAGCGGTGTAAAGCTACCACAAATAAACACACCTTCTGACCGTTTCTCTACAGTTACAAAGTGGTATATGCACGTCGAATATGTATGGCCATTTCTTGTGCAATTTACGAAACGATAAAAACTATTTTAGTACGGGCAAAGCCCTGTTAAACAATTTAACAACATTAAAAATTACATAACTAACAATAAAAATATGACTTCCGCACCATCTCCAGCTCCTGCGCCAACGCCAGGACAAACGCCAAATAAAAATACTAACGAACCGTACAAGAATCAAAAACCATCATACGGACACCGTAACAGCACTAATAAGAAACCATACGTGAACAACACTCACAGACGCAGCAATACTGCACGTCCAGGGTCTGCAACAAGACGTATTCAAAGAGCTTTGCGTCGTCCAATGCCTAAACCGCGAGCGCCTCATGTAGCTGATTATTTCCCAGAAACACCAGCTAAAAACGTGGCTCGAATTATCCCTCTAGGAGGAGTTGAAGAGGTTGGACGCAACATGACGGCAATTGATGTAAACGGTGATATTTTTATCATGGATGCAGGATTCCAATTCGTTTCTGAAGAAGGAACACCAGGAGTAGACTACATTCTTCCAAATACAAAATACCTAGAAAAAAACAAAGACCGTATTCGTGCTGTGATTATCACACATGGTCACTTGGACCATATCGGTGGAATACCTTTTCTGCTTAACCGATTTGGAAATCCTCCAGTATATACACTGAACCTTACTGCGATAATGATTGCTAAACGACAAGAGGAATATCCAGACGTTCCAAAACCAGAACTAATAATTGTTGAAACAGGAACAGAAAGAACAATAAGCAACACCAAGGTTAAGTTTTTCCAAGTAACTCACTCGATACCTGATTCAATGGGTATATCACTTGCAACACCAGAAGGAAACGTTGTTATTACTGGAGACCTTAAGCTAGACCATAATGACGGAGACCCTAGCGATAGAGAGAAAAAAGTTTGGGGAGATTTGGGTAAAGATAAAAATATCTTCTTTATGGCCGATTCAACAAACGCAGAAAAAGGAGGTTTCTCTATCCCAGAAGATAAAGTTCATAAAACACTAGAAGGAATAATTCGAACAGTTTCTGGACGACTTATTATAGGAACATTCGCATCACAATTCGAACGACTTATACGAATAATTAACATTGCAGAACAGTCTGGGAAGAAAGTCGTAACAGAAGGTCGTTCAATCAGAACAAACCTTGAAATCGCACAAAAAACAGGTTTACTAACTGTTAAAAAAGGAACAATAATACCTGCACAAGAAATAGGAGATTATCCTCCAGACAAAATAGTTATAATTTCTACTGGAGCACAAGGCGAAGAATTTGCGGCGCTTATGCGAATAGCAACTAAGCAACATAAATTTATTCACCTTTCTGAAAGAGACACTATTGTTTTGTCGTCATCTGTTATCCCAGGAAACGAGATGTCCGTACAAAAACTAAAAGACAACCTATACAGACATAACGCAACTATAATTCACTACAGGTCATCAGATGTTCACTCAACAGGACACGGTAACGCTGGAGAGCTTGTATGGATAAACCAACAAGTTAACGCCAAGTTCTTCATGCCAGGCTATGGATATCGTTCAATGACAACATGTCATGCAAAAGCTGTTGAACAAGCAGGAAGACCAAAAGAAACTATAGTAGTTGCAGACAATGGAAATGTTATAGACATTATTGATGGTAAAGAGATGAAAATTCACAAAGAAAAAGCACCTTCATCACCATTAGTTGTAGATGGATTCTCAATTGGAGCAATACAAGAAGTTGTTATTCGTGATCGTAAGATGCTATCGAAAGACGGTATGTTCGTTATCATTGCAACAATACAACTAAAAACTGGTAAACTACGAAAATCACCAGATATCATATCTCGCGGATTCATATATTTACGTGAGTCACAAGAGCTACTTAATCAGGCTCGTGTTCTCATCAAGAAGACCGTAGAAGACTCAACACAAGGAATGAACCCTGTAGACCTTGATTATGTAAAGAATGAGCTGACAGACACAATGGCTGGCTTCTTGTTCACACGCACAAACAAGGCACCTATGGTAATACCAGTCCTAATTGGTGTGTAGTAACCATTTATAATAAAAAACACCGTATGCACATGCATACGGTGTTTTTTATTTGTTTTTAAAATTTATAAATAACATTTTTTCGTTCAACAACTACGTTCCAATTATTCCTTTTTGCATGACGATAGAGCTCATGGTTTGGATTAAAAGCTATTGGTGTTTCAACAAGCTCAAACATTGATATGTCACTTTCTGTATCACCAACTGCAAACGAACCGTCTAAAGTTAGGTTTTCATTACTTACAACTCTTTGCAGAATTAAACCTTTGTTCATAATTAGTTCAGTATCAGCAACCTCACCAGTAAAACGACCAGACGCTCCTGTCTCATAAAAAGTTCCGTAAGTTTTGTCAAAACCCAACTCATAACCAAATCCGTCTACAATGAACTTTGGAGAATGTGATACTGCAAGAACAAAATACCCTTTATCTTTTAAATCGCTTATTAAATCTCGTGTGTATTTATAGACACGACCTTTCATACCTTCTATTACTTCCCCAGCTGAATCCGCAGCATCAGAATACGGAATACCTTTGATTTGTTTTCTAAAGACATTAACTACTCCGTTAATATAGGAAGAATAACTACCACGTCTGTCTAGCCACTCTGTACGTTCTTTTTCATACATATTGTGAGTTTTTTCATCAAAGATGCCTTTATCAATAAGTTTGTCCACAAGCTCTATAAGCAATGATGAGCGAAAAACAGTACCATCTATATCAAACACAGCAACTCTCCTTTTATTTTCCATTACCAATATAATACCAGTTACCCTAACTTAAAAACAATCACCTATTCACCGTCTATAAACTGCTACTTTTTAGTATTTCAGTTAACGGATGATGTTCACAATCATGCTTACGTGCAGGACATACATACCTACCATAAAGAACAAAACCGTTATTTACATATTTCCAATCTTCAATTGGTATTATAAGTTCAAGGTCTTTAGAGATTTTTGTTAAGTCTGTATTATCTGTTAAACCAAACCTTGTAGCAAAACGACGAACATGAGTATCTGTCGCTATACCATCCCAAACATCAAATAGTTCTCCAAGTACAACATGAGCTGTTTTATACGCAACACCAGGCAGCGCAATTAACTCTTTTTCCGTTCTTGGAACAACACCTCCAAAATCAGTATTGATTTTTTTAGCTGCGTTTACTATGTTTTTAGCCTTATTATTAAAAAAAGTAATTGACGAAATATCATTTGCAAATAAATCGATATCAACATTCGCAAAATCATTTATTGATTTATATTTTTTGAAAAGTGTTTCCGTTACTTCATTTACTTTTTTATCTGTACATTGTGCAGATAAAATAACAGAAACCAAAAATTGAAAATCTGTATTCGAATTTAACTCACTTTTTGGGTGTGGATATTTTTTTTTCAAATAGGAAACAATAGTCTTTGCACGTCCAACTCTTTCTATGTCTTTTGCTTTCATCTTGCTATAAATCAAGACTTTTTATTTAGGACCGCCATGTAAAACAATTTCAAGATAACTCCAGAAGATAGGAATACTGACAGTACAACTATCCATACCCCAACCATAGGAATTGAACCGACTATCATTAACACAAACATTCCAACCAATGCGTCATGCCATGTTGTAGTTTTTCTCTTAGCAAACACTCTTGCAAGTAGTGCGCCAACCAATATACCAGCATACGAAAAAGCTACTAAAAATAACAATATATAAGCCGCTCCTAAAATAAACGCAAATGCAAAACCAACAAACGTTATTGACAAGAGTAAGACTAACGCAGGCGTCGCAACAGCAGTACTAAAACCAAGCAACGTCATTAAAAGAGAATGTCTTGTTGTTTTTTCAAAGACATCTTTAGCAACTAAGTTTGTAAAAACTGGGAACAGACCCGCAAACAGCCCAGCCACAAGAAGCTCACCTAATATACGTACAAGAAAAAAGATACCTATTCCAGCAAGTATAAAAGCTTCCGCCTCTTGTGAAGTAGGTAAGAAAGATGATCCTGTGTATGTAACACCACCAATAACTTTTGCAGAGCTTGGAATTGTCGCTACTTCTGATGCTTCATACTTAAGAGTGCCATCAATAACAGTATTTGGTGCAAGAATTAATTTATTTAACGCACTAACGTATACATTTCCTGTGAAAGTACCAGACATATATATATCATTTCCATACGCTTTTACATCACCTCTAGAACCAGATAAAAGTTTTATATTAAGACCAATAGCTAATATGCTTTTTGCATTTGCTTTCTTGTCTTCTACAGAAGAAGCAAACAAAGCCAAACCACCATTAACCTTTGAGTCAACTATTATCTGACCTCCTATTGCACGTAAATCACCAGAAACACCTCCTCGTATTGCAGATGTTCCAGCTGCAATAAGTGCATCTCCAACTACAAGGTCAGGAGTTACCACAGAACCACCAATTACAGTAAGGTCTGCAGGAGAAGTTGTTGCGACCGTTACACTTACACCTGCAAGATATATATTTTGTGAACTTGGAGCGCCGCCAGTAAACACCAGACTCTTCCCAGATGCGACAGTGGCTGCCATAGTGCTCATTGGTATAAACAATACAAAAATCGCTATTAAAACTGTTTTCATGTTTATCATAATAACCTGTTTGTCAATACGTGTGAAGTTTAACAAATGCGCTTACACACTAACTCGTTAATCTTTTTTTAAGACGAATTGTAGTCCATGCTGATATTAAAATTAAAAATGTTAATACTGCAGATGTTAGACAATATGCACACAACGCACCTATCAAGAAAACCTGTATCAAGATAAATACAACAGAAGCTGCCGCTCCTATAACAGACAAAAAACGTAATGATTTTTTAACATGGGCGTGTAACACAAATAAAGATAGCGATGCTACTGTAAATACAACAGCATAAAACACAACGCCATACATACTAATCGGTATACCAAACAAATATGAATATGAGCTTTCAGCAACCACACGACAACCGTCAATTGCACCGCCAACAGAACAAGACGGTAGTGAACCGCTAGTTGTATGTGTAGCTAAATACACAGAATCTGCGATTCCAAAAAAAGAAAAAATTAAAATAGACACTCTAGAAATTAATGACATATTGTAAGACATTTTATATTAAATTTTTTTCTAAGCAACACCTCATGCACAACACAATCTATATACACTAAAACCACTTAAGTAATTAGACATTATCAATGTCAGTCTTTTAAAAACTCATTTGGATAATGATTTGTTCCTACGTCTTCACGTTTATCTACGCTATATTCACTAAGCCCAAACGCATGACCTATTTCATGCCATAAAGTCTCACGCACAACATCTCTAACAATAGACACAATCACACACTCCGAACAAGAAGCTAAACGTTCATTAGCAATCATATATATTGGATTACGATATAAAGTTATTGTGTCTGGCATAACACCTCCAATACCATAACTACTTCCACGATTAGACATTGGGATACCTTTATAAAGACCAAGTAACGTTTGTTCGTTTGTTAGTTTTTCTTCAGTACGGGTTTCGTTACTAGGGTCTTCTTCTACTAGCAATGCAACATTTTCTATATGTTTTGCGAAATGCTCTGGAACATTTGCAAATTCTTCTGCAGCAATTTTTTCAAAATCTTTTTCATTCATTTGTATATAATACCGCACAAAATTATAATAATAGAGGTATACTAAACATAATAAATTAGATACGTACTATATACATGATAAAAACACTCACTCCAGAAAAAACTATACTCAATAGACGTACGCTGACTGAAGTCTCTATTGTTTTATTAGCATTGGCAATAACATTTTATGCTGGATACACTCTCGGGCAAGACAAAGGAGTAGATGACAAACCATCAACAACAAAAACAACACAACAAAATAGTTCTACAAGCACGCAGAACTCACGATTTATAGTAAACTAAACACCATACACTAAACTGTTCAAAACAACGTAAAGAATAATAAACAAAACATGCACTTAGCGACTTTTTTATTTGAACAAATAACATACGCAGTATCCTCACCGTGGTTGATAATACCAATAATAATTCTTGGTGTGATGGTCGTAGAAGAAGGAACAATAGCAACAGTAGGAGTACTCGCTTCAAGTGGTCAAATACCAATAGCCGAAGGTATTATAGTTCTTATTGTTGGAGTAGTGCTCGGGGACTCATTTGCTTATTCTGTTGGACGTATGGCAAACCATTATAAATTCGCAAGACGCATAGTTGAATACGAGCATGTGGCACGACTGCGCACAATTGTTAAAAACAACCCTATACCAACAATATTCACAACACGTTTTATGCCTGGTTTTCGGTTTGCTTTTTATGCCGCTTGTGGATTGTTTTCGCTAGAATATAAACGATTCGCGCCAGTATCAATAGTATCAGCAATTGTCTGGGTTACATTATTGTTTTCTGTTTCATTTGTATTTGGTTTTTATACAATGAATATGCTTGGTGAGTGGCGATGGTTAATTCTTTTTGTTGTGTTACTTATTTTCATTTTCTTCGGACACAGATACTGGCGTAAAATGTCGTACAAAACTAAACAATAAATTAAATCATTATTTAGAAAAAACACCTACAAACCCACCCTATTCTCAAGAACTGAAACGGCATTTGTTAAAAATTCTATTGTTTTAATATCAACAAGCTCCATATCCTCATTAAATTTATGTGCCGCATCACCAAGGAAAAACTCTGGCTGTCCAATAACATTCATATCTAAAAATAGAAGTATTTGTTTTAGATGTTGTTGCGCAATTGCGGTACCAACGGCACCAATAGAAGCTCCAAGGACAAGAGCATACTTACCAGCAAAAGAATTTTCTCCCCACGGACGAGACGCCCAATCCAAAGCATTTTTAAGAACACCGGATATTGATCTGTTGAACTCTGGCGTTGCTATTACAACAGCATCAGATTCTTCTATCATCTTTTTAAAATCCAAAGCTTCTTTTGGAAAGGAGTCCTCAAGGTCTTGATTATAAATAGGCAGTTTGGATAAATCATATATAGTTACATTTGAATCTTTTGATACTACATCTTGCACAGCGTGTAAAAGTGCCGTATTGTACGAATCTTTTCTTAAAGAACCAGATATTGCAAGTATATTCATATTATTTTTAATGTTAATTTAATAAATTAAATAATGCGTATATATGACAACAACCGATCAAAAGAATCGGTTGTTGTACAACTCAACTAAATATTAACTAATATTTCTTTTATTTTTTTAACTCTGCGTCGACTGCGGCTTTTATAACGTCATATGATTGAGCGCCAACCAACAACTGTTTACCAATTATCATGCTAGGAGTTCCTCTTACGCCCATTTTATTACCTTCAGCACGATCTGTACTCATTACGGCCTTATACTCAGTTTTTTTAGAGTTCATGTTTGCTATTATTTTTGAAACGTCTAACCCTGGTATTGTTTTTGCTAATTTTTCTATACTCTGTAAATCACCAAATCCTGTATTTTCGCCATCTTGAGCCTTATACATTGCTTGAAACCACGTATAGAATTTATCTGGATATAAATCCCATACTGATCTAGAGAACAAACCATCTATATAAGAATCTGGGCCTAAAAATGCAAAATCCTTAAATACAACCCTTAGCTTCCCTGTTTTTATGTATTCGGAGTAAATTTTTGGCATTGAATTAATATCAAATAACTTACAAAATGTACATTGATAATCATACCAAAGCGCCATTGTTACTGGTGCATTTTTATCACCAATAAATGGCTCTCCATCGGTTTTAATATCTTTAATATTCACAATAGTAGCTGTTTGAGTATTTCCTGTGTTTTGTGTAGTAGTTGCTGGTGCAGACCCGTTACCAAAATAAAAAGCCCCTGCAATAATTATTGCCCCTAACAAAACCGCTATTGGTGTCAAATACTGACTTACACCAGAATCCGAATCATTTGAAGTTGTATTTGTATCCATAAATACCAAGTTTTAAGTTAATCTATAATATAGGAACAAGCATACATTGAGTACGCTAATACATCAAATAAAAAACACCATTAAATAATGGTGTTTTTTATTTGATGTATTAAACCAGTCTAACTAACCGTTTATTTTAAACAATATTACTATTTTTTATGTGTTTTTGAACGGTCTGTACCACTTAGAGATTGTTTTCGTAATCGTACTGACTTAGGAGTAATCTCCAAATATTCATCTTGTGCCATTATTTCTATACCACGCTCAATCGTAAGACTAAATGGTGGTACGAGTGTAATTGCCTCATCTGAACCAGACGCACGCATGTTTGTTAGCTGTTTACCTTTTGTTGGATTAACTTCCATTTCCTCACCCTTTGCAGTATTTCCAATAACTTGCCCAGTATACACTTCTACTGCTGGAGAAATATACAACGTACCTCTGTCCTGTAAATTCCAAAGGGCAAAACCTAGAGCCTTGCCGTTTGCCATGGAAATCATAGAACCAACTTGTCTCTTTTTAATTTCTCCTGCATATGGTTTGAAACCAATAACACGAGAAGAAAGAATTCCCTCTCCTTTTGTATCTATAACAAACTGAGTACGATACCCAAGCAAACCACGTGTTGGACCTTCGAACGTAAGTCGAACAGTTGCGCCACTGTCACGCAAATCTGTCATTACAAAAGCACGCTTACCAAGTCTCTCAATTACAGCACCTTGAAACTCTGTAGGTGTATCTATAACAGTTTCTTCAAACGGTTCTGTTTTCTTTCCATTTTCTTCACGTGTAATAACTTGTGGTTGTGAAATTTGTAGCTCATAACCAGCACGTCGCATGTTTTCAAGCAAAATCGCAATATGCAACTCTCCACGACCAGATACTGTAAAACCATCTGGTGCTGAAAAATCTACACGCAGTCCAACGTTTATTTCTAGTTCTCGTTCTAGATACTCACGTATTTGACGTGTTGTTACAAACTTTCCTTCTCTACCTGCAAATGGGGAGTTGTTAACAAGGAACGATAGCGTAATTGTTGGTTCATCGATAGCTATTGCTGGTAGCGGTTCTGAGTCCTGATTTTGAATAATAGTCTCGCCAATATCTATATCTGGCAAACCTGCTATTAGTACAATATCACCAGCCCTAGCTTCCTCAACCTCAACTCTATCTAACCCTTTGAATGTAAATATCTTTGTTAGTTTTCCTGAACGAATTTCCCCGTTTGGTTTTTTAATAAACAACGGTTCCCCAACTTTTACGATACCGTCATAGATTCGACCAACGGCCATACGACCAAGGAAATTATCATACGCAAGATTAAATGACTGAAGACGTAATGGTAGTTTTTCATGTTCTGGCGTAGAAGCTGGTGGTACAAGCTCTAGAATCGTATCAAGTAGAGGAGTAAGATCTTTTGAATCATCTTCCAGTTTGCGTTTTGCAATACCTTCGCGTCCTATAGCATATACAACTTCAAAATCAGCCTGCTCATCACTTGCGCCGAGCTCTAGGAACAGCTCCAATACCCCCTCTTCACAAGCGTCAGGGTCAGCCGCTGGTTTATCAATTTTATTTATTACAACAATAGGTTTCAAGCCAAGCTCTAGTGACTTTTTAAGAACAAAACGTGTTTGTGGCATTGGACCTTCTTGTGCATCTACAACAAGTAAAACTGAGTCAATCGAACGAAGAACACGCTCCACCTCTGAACCAAAGTCTGCGTGTCCAGGAGTATCCACTATGTTTATTTTCGTACCTTTGTACTCAACCGCTGCATTTTTAGAGTAAATAGTAATTCCGCGCTCTTGTTCAAGAGCGTTACTGTCCATTGAAACACCTTCGTCTACAGCACCAGTCTGACGCAAAAGTGCGTCAGTAAGTGTCGTTTTCCCGTGGTCAACGTGTGCAATAATAGCTATATTTCGTATATCCATAATATAAAAAGGCCTCTCGGCCGGTAAGCGCTTAGTATGCCACGCACAACAAGAGTACGCAAGTTTTTAACTAAAAACAGAACAAAACAACCACTTGGAACATATATAAAGTTAAAAGGCAGTCCAACATTTTGTTGAAACTGCCTTTTTTTAAAAGAACACGGGCTCTACTTATAGAGCCCATTAAACCCGCTTCCTTTGAAGGAAAACGAATTTTTCTGATCTTTCGTGGTGTCGGAAACCACCACGAAAGTTGTTCCGAGCTGCGCCGTTTTCACAGCGGAACCCTTGGTATCAGAAAACCCGATACCAAGCATACCTGCTGTGGCCACGTTTGCGATGGCAAGCCCTGGATTGAACGACATCCCAGTGCCTTCATTAGAAACGCCACCAGCGTTCCCAATCGTCCCGGGGAGGGATACAAGAAGAACATTCCTGAATCCATCCATGTTGTCCAGCGCGTAGCGCTGGGCATCCGAAATAATAATGGACAAAGGGACGGATTGTCCTTTTTTTGCCGTTACCGTCATCAACCCAAGGCAAGTATACTTACCTTTGGGAGCGCGAAACAAAATACGAGAGGATTCAACTTCTTGCACCCTCCCGTACCCTGTTACCCCTTTTTTCGCTTCCGACCTCAAGTATTGGGTCGGAATGAACGTAACATCCGTCTTGTACGACGGACTATGTTTCTCGGCATAGTTCGTGCCGAGAGCCTCAGACGGTTGCAACACGTTGTTACGTGTTGCAACCGGCGCACACACGTCGCTGTACCAGAGTGTCAACGAGACACCCCTCTCCACCGACGTAGTTCCGCCAGCCCCAAACAGTTGAGGTGGCGCAACTGGGGCAACAATTGTCCCCGGTGTTCCCACCGGAATCTTCGCAGCCTTTCCACCATTAATAATGGTGGAAAGGCTGTTCCCTCCGGAGCTAGCTCCGGCGATTGCGCCGGAGCTAGCTCCGGCTGTGGCTGTGGCAGCGTTTGCTGCCGACAACCCAAATGTCGACATGACTATTGCCATGGCGACCACAAAAATTTTTTTCATTTTCACTCCTTAAAACATTTGGGGTGCGTGTAGAACACGCACCCCGTTAATATTTTTCGACTACGACAAAACGATTTGTCGTAGTCTTTGTCCGTCTTTTTTACCGACGTGCTGACGCGGCACCTCCGGAACCCGAACTCGCCAACGTATTCATGGTCCCGGTCGATTGAGCAAGCGCGCTCGATCCCGACGACACCCACGAGGAATAATTTCCCGCGCGAATTGCCGCACCCGCTGAGACTCCAAAACCAGTTGTGGTTTTTGAGGTTCCGCTTCCGCGCGTGGCGGTGCTCATCGCTCCGGCGCCGCCGGCGTAAACCGAGCGGTGTCCTGCGGACGCCCCGCCAGCAAACCCTGAGAAGCCTGATAAGGCTCCTCGAACGCGGTGTCCTCCAGAAGAGGTTGACTGGGTCATGGAGGTGTTCCCCCATGTCCACTGTCCGGCGTCCGCTGGCGTTGTTGAGATTGAAAAAATAGCAACAGCTAAAACGGCAGCGAACGCTGTCATTGATAACTTTAACATTTTATGCCCCTTTCAAAGAACAAAAACGTTCGGAATGAACGTTTGAACCCAACAATACAAAACATTACGGATATGTCAATTTTTATAAGTGTATAGGTGTATTATCAAAAATTTTATATGACCACACTTACTGCACATGTGTAACAAATATTTCTATGGATTATTCTTTAGTTTTGTCAGATTTATTAGTAACACTAGAGCTAGAGTAGTATTTATTTTCTGATATTTCAGATTCTTTTTTTGTAGCTTGTATTACAAGCTCCCCAAACTGTTCCATAAAAAAGTCTCTCCTATCTTCAAAAGCAATTCCTTTTATGTGAAGAACAGGATGTGCTTCTGGTGTATATTCATAGTGCCCATGCACAGCACCATCAGAAAACACACGCAAATGGTATTGCCTTACGAAACCGTCAGTCATACGTACACTCACTAATTCGTCGTCATCATGCCAAGCAACAAAATGGTTTCCATAGCCTATGTCTATTAAATGCGAAATAAATGATTTCATTGGTATATGAGACTCAACACGACCAAGAAGAAAAGGTTGTCTTCCAGAGTGTTTTACAGCACCAATTGAGACAGCAATATCTCGAACATACGGATGAAGAGGTATATAAGCACGCCAAAATATATATTTAACACGATTCCACGCACCGTCAGGATAGACCATGGTTGAGTGCGGAAGCTTTTTTGCCCAATGTCGTAATGATTTATTTGTTTCTTTTGATACTGGTGTCATATTTTATATACGCACTTAAACACATAACTCTAATAAATAATAGTTATTTATTGAACGTTAACTGTAATAATATCATTCCAAAACAAGATTGTCTTTAATACTGTTCTTGCATAAACACCACCCTTACATACATAACCTTTGTTATTTTACATAATAAGCACGTCATATTTTGTTTTGAAATAACCAATAAACCTGTTAGAGTGTGCGAGTGAATCAGTCTAACGACACTCCTACATCTTATGAGGGTACAATACATATCACCCGTCGAGGAATGGGGTTTTTCTCTATAGACCAAGATAAGGAAGATATAATTATTCCAAAAGAATTTCTTGGTAATTCCCTACCAGATGACTTAGTACGTATAGAGCTAGCAGGTTTAATAGAACGCAGACAGTCAGGAAAAGTTGTTGAAATAATTAAACGGGCAAGAACAACATTTGTAGGTACAATATCAGAAGAAAGTAACGAAACTGTTCTTATTCCTGACCAGAAAAGAATGTATACTCAGTTTCTTATTACAGGAGAACACCCACCAACAGGACATAAAGTATTTGTTAAATTAACAAGCTGGAATATCGGTGATAAAAAACCAAGCGCCATAGTTGAGGAAGATATAGGTATAGCTGGAGTACATGAGACAGAGATGCGTGCACTTGTACTTGGTGAAGGTTTCCATCCAGGTTTTCCTCCAGGAGTAGAAAAAGAAGCTGACGAGTTAGAACATAGCGGTAAAAAAATCATAGCTGATGAAATAGCTCTCGGCAAACGTCGTGATTTCCGTGATGTAACTACGTTTACAATAGACCCTTTTGATGCAAAAGACTTTGACGATGCACTATCTGTACGAACTCTTGAAAATGGAAATACTGAGGTAGGAATACATATTGCAGACGTATCCTTTTTTGTAACTCCAGGAACATCAATAGACAAAGAAGCGCGCGACAGAGCCACAAGCGTCTACTTGGTAGATAGAACAGTCCCAATGCTTCCAGAGGTATTAAGCAACAACCTATGCTCACTTAGACCAAACGAAAACAGGTTAGCTGTTTCGGCAGTTATGACTCTTGATAGTAACGCAAGCATTGTAGACAGTTGGTTTGGCGAAACTGTAATACATTCAAACAAACGCTTTGCATATGAAGATGCTCAAAAAGTATTAGATACTGGTACTGGAGATTTTCACACAGAACTCACTACACTCAGAACTCTTGCAAAAAAAATACGTATACGACGAACACAAAACGGTGCTATAGGTTTTGATACTGCCGAAGTAAAAATAGAGTTAGACGAAAACGGTACTCCAATATCAATAAAATTAAAAGAACGTCACGACACAAACCTTTTTATAGAGGATTTTATGCTTATGGCAAATGTTGCCGTTGCAGAACATCTAACAAAAATATCTAAAAAAAGAAGTATACAAAAAGGTCTTATATACAGAGTTCACGACAAACCTGATGCAGATAGAATAGAAAATCTTTCTTTGTTTCTTAAGGTTCTTGGATATCATCTAGAAACTCATGCAGGAAGTGTAAAAGGCTCAGACCTAAATACACTTCTTGAAAAAGTAAAAGATACTCCAGAAGAATATCTAATTAAAACGGCAGTTTTGCGGTCCATGTCAAAAGCTATATACACAACAAAAAACACAGGACATTTTGGTTTGGCATTCTCACACTATACACACTTTACTTCCCCAATAAGACGATACCCAGACTTGTTGATACATAGAATATTGAAACACTATGAGAACGGAACTCGTTTTACAGACCAAGACAGAGCAGAGTTAGACACACTGGCAAATCACTGTTCTGAACGAGAAGTTGCCGCAACACACGCTGAGCGTGACTCTATAAAAATGAAACAAGTTGAATTTCTATCGCAACACATTGGAGAAGAGTTTGATGCTGTGATTTCAGGAGTAACAGAAAGAGGTCTTTATGTTGAAGAACAGTCAACACATACAGATGGAATGATTAGTATAAGAAACCTTGATTTTGATTATTACGATTATGAAGAGAGTAAATATAGACTTGTCGGAAGACATACCAGAAAAATATACAGACTTGGAGACCCTATAAAAGTTAAATTGATAGCTGCACGAGTACCAGAACGAGAAGTTGATTTCAAACTTGCTGATAAAAAATAAAAACCACAATAAAATGTGGTTTTTATTTAATATGATTTCAAACTAACCCAAAGCACCCATTCTAAACAGTAACGAACCAATCCACAACACAAGCACTAGATAATATACACCCCAACCTTTCGCTGGTGGAAAAAATCTAGAAAATACATGGAAATGTTTCGTATACCATTTATCACCAAACAGCACGACTAACATATAACTAACACTATCAATTAACAACAAATAGAAAATAACGGCTTCGATTGTCATAAGATATCATTTAATTATAATACTCAACCTTAATTAAAACACATATTCATCAAAATGATTTATACTAAACAACTTATTGGTATTGTATAAATACAGGTTGTGGAGTTAACTTCAATACTTCAGTAGGTGTCATCACATGGTCACTTGGTGGACGTATGTCATTTTTGTAAAATAATTTAAAACCAGTAAATTGAATTGGTTCTTTGTAGATAACATCACGATATGTATGTTTTTTTCGTGCAGGAGACCCCCACCCATCCATATCTAAAACTATCTGAACCTCTGGCAGCGGTTTAATTTCTTTGTAGTTTGTAACCATATCTTCAGTAAATCTATGTATTACCAAAAACTTTGGCGGTAAGTGATACTCTCGTACAAGACTAGCCAAATAACCAGAAGCATAGTTCACGTCTACTGCATCAAACGTCCCTATAACAGTACCAGGCGCTGCACCACTTTTTTTCATTGAAAACTCTGGATCTATGGCAAGCTCAACTTGTGGTAACTTAAGGAACTTTCTTAAGTATGGTAATTCTTGTTGTAATGTACTAAGTCCAACCTGGACATCAAGTATAACTACTCCACCCGCCTCATTTGCTATTTGTATAGCTTTGTTAATTTGGCTATCTGGCATTCGTAGACGATATTTCAAGTCCTTACCAGGACGGTCTTGAGCAGTAACGGCTATATAATCAATAGCAGGTATTACAGGAGTGTTTGGGTCTGCCGTATTCCACGCAGTTACTTCTTTTGACAGTCGTTTTAAAACTTCATCTACAGGATATTCACCAAGTACGCCCATTTGTTTGGAATAAAAATTACCATAATATGCAACTACACGATTAAACGGGAAAATTGCCCTATATTTTGGATATACTGTATCTACAGGCCATAAACTTATAGAGGTTGTTGCGTCTGCGCTTTGTTTGGTAATAGTTATAGAGGTATTGGACGCATCACTAGTCTCAAGAGGTTGAGAAAGTAAAAGCATGCGCACATCGTACTCACTCTTGTTTAATTTTGGTGGTGTAAACACTACAGTTTTTTTTGAACTTACAACAGACCTTATTAAAGGGTTATATACTGACGGAACAAATCCAGCATAACTAACTAAAAACAATCCAAATAAAGAAGCTAAAATTATAGATACTATATTTATAATAAACGAAGTACGCGCCGTTTTTGTCGTGTATTTTTTATTTTTAGGCGCTGAACGATGCATGAAGTACTTTATTATATTTGTTTTATGTAATTACTTATAGAATAACACGACTGTATTTAAACAGCATTTGTTTCTAAACAAATATAGAATACTTTGGTTTATTTTTCTAAATCTAAAGTGTCATTTAGATTAATTTGGTCAACAAACTCTTGAACGTGACTAACTAAAATCATTGCTCCTTTGTACTCATCAAGAGATTTTGCAATTACTGGCAAGTGACGGAAGTTAATATGGTTAGTAGGTTCATCAAGTATAAGCAATCCAGGTCTTTCAAGAACCAATGACGCAAAGGCTACAAGACCTTTTTGACCCTCTGACAAACTCCCTATTTTAGTATGCATAACATCTGATGTTATTAAAAAACCAGCAGCAACAGACCGTAACAACCCTTCATCATATTTATCCATTGCATTTTCTAATGATTTATACACTGTTTTGTCAAAATCCAATGTTGAAAAATCTTGACGATAATACCCAACCTTAACTCCATCTGTGATAAATGATTCGTCAGTTGTAGAACGAGCAATTGTTTCAAGTAATGTACTTTTCCCTATACCATTTGGACCGTACAATAATAACTTTTCATTTTTCCTAAGAGAAATATTCGATTTTTTTTGAATAATTTTATTACTTTTCTGAATTGAAAATGCTTTTAACGAAAAAATAATACCACCTATTCCATCTTGAACAGGAATTGTAAACGGACGTATTGTCCTATCTTCCTTTCGTACGTTTACTTTTGCGTCTTCCATTTCCGCCGCTTCTGTCCGCATTTTTTTAGCGACAAGACGCATTCCTCCACCTTTTTGTGCAAAAAAGTTTGCCTTATCTTTATTGTCTTGAATCTTTTTTGAAAGCTGAGCATTTTTCCTATTCTCCTTTTCCATTCGTACTTCTATATCTTTCATCACATTATTATAGTTACCGGGATATTGTTCTATTGAACGTGTAAATATATCTAAATACAAAACTCCATTTGTAAATGCATTTAAAAACGCTGCATCATGCGAAATAACGATACATGTATTTTTATACGAAACCAAAAACTTCGTTAGATGTTTAACACCAGCTAGGTCAAGGTTGTTAGTAGGTTCGTCTAGTAACAACAAATCTGGTTTTTGTATAAGCGCTGAAGCAAGTAACAACCGCGCTTGTTGACCTCCTGAAAAATCTTTTATCTTTTTATCCTTTGATAACAAACTTTTTGTGTCATGAAGTTTCAAGTTCACAACATCAAGAACATCATCAATGCGAGGGTCTATATCATAAACAGTTTCATTAAAATAACTTTGAAAAAACTCTCTCAATGTTAAGTCTATTTTGTCACGAGGAATTACTTGCGACGCAGTTGCACTACTCATTCCTCGAGATGTGTGTATTTCTCCTGACTCTTGTTTTAGGGCTCCTGTCATAAGAGCAAACAAAGTTGACTTACCAGCGCCGTTTTGACCCATTATTGCCATCTTCATTCCACGTCGTATAGAAAAATTAACCTCATCTAAAATAGGCTTATTGTGACCGTACTCAAACGAAACATTCTCAAAACGTATTATACTTTCTCCTTTAGTCATCCATGAAGACTAACGCACTTCTCCAAAAAGGCAAAGAAATCATTCTTTTTTCAAAAACAAACATATCAAAACACCCGAAATCTTTAAGATTTCGGGTGTTATAACAGACATTTCATTAATGTCTGATTTCAGACAGCGGCATAATACTGCAAAAACCCATAGTCTCTAATGGGTTTCTCATACATTCCAATATGTAGAGAACCGCCTCTTTTTCTGATTGTGAATTATCTTTCACAATCAGAATTTGCCAGAAACATGTTGCGACAATTCTTTCAACCAAAAGGACAAGACCCCTGTTGTCGTGCTTTATGTTTTCATGCAAAAATCTAGAGCACTGCATGGACATACCCACAAAGAGCTCAACAGACTGCATGTCTAATTGTTTTTCGTGCAACCTTTCTACTGTTTTCACGTACTTCTTACTAAGCACGCTACCAGCATCCTCCTTCCATGAACCATCTGGATTCTTGAAAGGTGCGTCAATAACCTGACACAAAGAATCGTACGTTGCCATGACCAATCTCCTTTTTCTTTCTCCCAGAACAACCAAAAATCTACTATCTAATATATCGCAACAAAATAAAAATTCAAATAACTGCTGCGGGACTAGGACTCGAACCTAGATAACATGCTCCAGAGGCATGTGTCCTACCATTAGACGATCCCGCAATTGGTATGATAGTAGCTAAAAAACATCTTAAACTCAAGTTATAGATTATTTTTGTTTTTATATACAAGTGCTGCTTTTAAAAATGAAGTAAATAATGGATGTGGTGAAAGAGGTCTCGCTTTTAGTTCAGGGTGAAATTGTGTTCCAAGCATGAAAGGATGTTCGCTCTTTGGTAGTTCAGCTATTTCCATTAGAACACCGTCTGGCGATGAACCTGAAAAAACCAATCCAGTATCTTCTAAAGTTTGTATATATTTAGGGTTTATTTCATAACGATGTCTATGTCTTTCTTCTATAGAATCAGTCTTGTATGCAGAATATGCTGTTGTGTTTTTCTTAATCTTTGCAGAATAAGAACCAAGACGCATAGAACCTCCATAACTTCCAGATTCTATAAGTTTTTTTTGTGACTCCATAACAGCAACAACAGGTTGCGATGTTTTTGGTTTGATTTCTTCTGTATGAGCTTCTTTAAGATTTGCCACATTTCGTGCGTACTCAATCACAAACAATTGCATGCCGTAGCAGATACCAAAGTATGGAACTTTATTTTTCCTTGCATATTCAACTGCTTTTATTTTTCCGTCTATACCACTTTTTCCAAAACCACCAGGAACTAAAATACCATCATATTTTGCAAGTTTTTTCATTGAAGATTTATCTTCAAAGTCTTTTGCGTTCACCCAGTGTATACGCGGAGACATATTCAAGGTTGCTGCAGAAAACTTAATGGCTTCAATTATCGATAGATACGCGTCAGACAGCACAAAATCTCCAGTATCAAAGTATTTTCCTATTATTGCTATATTCACTTCTTGTAAGTTATCTCGCTTAGTCGCACGCACGAACTTCTTCCATGCAGATAAGTCTGTTTTTTTATTGTTTGGTAGATTAAGAGCTTCAACAAGCATTTCTGAAACCTTATCTTTCTCAAAGTTTAACGGTACATCGTATATGCTTTTTATATCTGGAGCAGAAATAACATGATCAGGGCGTATTGAACATGCTGTTGCTATTTTTTCTTTTCGCTTTATATCTAGAGGATATTTACCGCGAGCTATTAAAAACTCTGGTTGTACACCGTATGAGTTTAGCTGGCGTACAGCATTTTGTGTTGGTTTTGTTTTCATTTCACCAAGAGTTCCAGGGACAGGTAGATACGAAACCATAACAAACAAAACGTCACTTGGATGTTGCATTTTCAAAACACGAGCAGCATCTATAAACAGTTCATTTTGAAAATCACCAACAGTACCACCAATCTCTATTATCGACACGTTGCTACCGTTATAGTCTGCAGCTGCGTCTATTCTTGCTAAAATCTCATCACGTACGTGTGGCACTGCTTCTACACACTTTCCACCGTAGCCAAGAGACCTTTCTCTAGCTATTACAGATTGATACACCATTCCACTAGTCATATAATCTTCTGGACCTAAATCACGATTAAGGAAACGTTCGTAATTACCCATGTCTTGATCTGTTTCTAGACCAGAGTTAAGAACAAACACTTCTCCATGTTCTGTTGGATTCATGGTACCAGCATCAACGTTTAGATAAGGATCAACTTTTACAAGATTAACAGAAGACCCTCTAGCCTGAAGAAGTAAACCCATCGAAGAACTAGCAATACCCTTTCCAACACCAGACATAACACCTCCTATAACAAAAATGTATTTATGATTTTTCTTTGCCATACTTTTTTAAACCGTAAGATAACGTCTTATTGCCAAGAAACTAGCAGTTCCTCCGAGCAATATACCTGAACTAATAAGCACTAACGAAAGCATTGGCAGATTTGATAGATAAAAAGATAAGAAGTTAAACCCGCCAAACCACGTTGTTGTCATGCTACTTATATACCAAGTCGTTGGCAAGAATATAAGCAACACAAATACAGCCGCAACGAAACCTGAAATAATACCAGCGATAATAAAAGGTCCTCGTATATACATATTTGATGCACCAACAAGACGCATAACAGCCACTTCGTCTCGTGCTGTGTATATAGCTAACCTAACAGTTGCCAGAGCTATTATTATAGAAGCGATTGCAAAGAACAGAACTATAGCAACACCGACTTTTTGAGTTGTGTTTATTGCCAAAGATAAACGGTCAATAACTGTTTTGTTTTGTTCGTAGTTTATACGGTCTATTATTGAAGTACCTCCAGCAGATAGTGCTGGTCCAGTATTTAGAAAATTAACAATGTTTTCATATTGCGAGGGTTCTTTTGCTTTTATAGAAAGTGTGGCATCAAGAGGGTTCTTACCTAGCTCATTTAAGGCCTGAAGTGTTAGTTGGTCATTTGCGTGTCTTGCACGAAACTCAGAAATAGCTTGTTCGCGCGATGTGTATGCTACAGATTTTACTTGAGGTAACTTTGTAAGCTTTTGCTGAAGAGCAATTATGTCTTTTGGAGCTGCTGTTGTTACAAAATAGACGTTTACATCTACTTTATTTCGTATTTCTGTAAGTGTGTAGTTCAACAATGCAGACAAGAATATTAAAGCTCCAATTATAGACAATGTTACTGTCATTATTAACACTGTCGCAAAAGAAACAGCACCACTTCTGACAAAGTTCTTTGACCCTGATGTAATAATTCTGCGAATAGTAATCCAAATCATAATTTTTATAAGATAAACTGCCCTTTAGCATCATCGCGAACTATACGTCCACGATCCATTGTAATAACTCTTTTACCCACTGAATCAACCACGCCTTTGTTGTGTGTGGTTATCAGTACAGTTGTTCCAAGCTCATTTATTTTTTTCAATATCTGCACAATTTCGTATGTATTTATTGGGTCTAAGTTACCAGTAGGCTCATCTGCAACGATAACGTCAGGCTGGTTAATAATTGCCCTACCAATAGCAACTCTTTGTTGTTCACCTCCAGAGAGTTGATGTGGAAAATGATTTTCTTTATCTGTAAGGTCAATCAATTCTAGTATATGAGGAACGTCTGACGCAATCTCTTCATCATCGCGACCAGCAGACTCCATTGCAAACGCAATATTTTCATATGTTGTTTTGTGCGGTATCAATCTAAAATCTTGGAACACTGTTCCTATTTTACGTCTGTAATGATATAGAGCAGATGAAGGTAATTCATTTATGTTCACTGATTCAAAAAATATATTTCCAGATGTTGGACTGTCTTCAGCTAGAAGCATTTTTAACAAAGTTGTTTTACCAGCACCAGAATGCCCAACTATTGATATAAATTCTTTTGGAGCTATCGAGAGAGTTATGTCTTCTAGTGCAGGATATGAATCACCGTTATACATCTTTGATACTTTCTCGAAATAAATCATAACATTACTATTGTACCTCACTCTCGGCAACTGCGTCTATAAAATCGTCAATTTGCCCTGATAATACAGCTTCGACATCGTGTGATTCGTGATTTGTACGATGATCTTTAACCATTTTATACGGATGTAGAACATATGAACGTATTTGACTACCCCATTCGTTTGCTGTTGTTGCGGCTATCGAACGTCCTTTTGCCTCTGCTTGTCTTTGCGCTTTCTGCTTTGCAAATATCTTTGATTTAAGAAGTTTTAACGCTTTCTCACGATTTGCCTGTTGTGAACGTTCGCTTGAAACATGAACTGACAAATTAGTTGGTGTATGTAAAATACGCACAGCTGTTTCTCTTTTATTTACATTTTGTCCACCAGCTCCTCCAGACCGAGCAAATTGCATTACTAAGTCATCTTGGTTTAGCTCGACGACGTCATTTTGTGTTAGTGTCGGCAACACTTCAACAAGAGCAAACGATGTTTGTCTTTTGGAGTTTGCATTAAACGGAGATATACGAACAAGTCTGTGCACACCAGCTTCATACCTTAACCTGCCATACGCACCAGAACCATTAACCTCTATCATAAAATTACGATAACCACCGTTATTATTTTTATTTGAATGAATTTCATGTGTACGCCACCCTTTTTTAGACGCATAGCCTTCATACATACCTCGCAACATTGCTACAAAGTCTTCAGCATCATCTCCACCAGCTCCAGCAAGTACTGATAACGTTGCATCTCCTGAATCATGAGGATCACCTGACGCCCCTGTTTTAAGTGTCTGATATTCTCGCACAGCACGTTGCGCAGCATCTTTGTCGGACCAAAAGTCAGATGATGACATAAGTGCTTCTAACTCTTCAAGTCTTGTTTCTTTTGAATTCCCCATGTACATATGATTATAACAAACACAGCGACGCTATGCGTCGCTGTGTTTGTTAACATGAGCCGGAAGTCGGATTCGAACCGACGACCTACCCCTTACGGGGGGGTTGCTCTACCAACTGAGCTATTCCGGCGAAATATATATTCTACAATACAGCAGAAAGTGTATCTCACACATAAACAAACGCAAGTAAAAACATAATCATAAGCTTGAGCCGATGGTCGGGCTTGAACCGACGACCTCACCCTTACCATGGGCGTGCTCTACCAACTGAGCTACATCGGCTGTATTACAAAGACAAAACGGTACGTTTGTATAAAAACAATACGTTATTCCTCTACCATATTCAATATACGTTAATTATATTTAACAAACAAAAGAACAATGACTGTATTGTTTATATTAGCTTGACTTTATCGCAAACATATGGCATATTTGTATTTAGTTTCAACAAGAAGGAGAGAGACCATGAAAGTCTTTCTGAGTTCTTTTTTAATTACCACAACAATATTCGGTATTGTTGTGGCGTATATTTACGCCACTGCACTTCCGACAGTTTATTTTTCTGCACGCACGAACGAGTGTGTGCGGATAATGGGCGTAGATGGGTCAGCCCATTTGTGCCCAGACACCCTACCCGCAAAATACGTTGCGGTATGGGTAAAATAAAAAACAAAAAGGGCTGGTTAAGAATCTTTCAAGATTTTTAACCAGCCCTTTACTTATTTATATACACTTAGAATATCAACAAAACCTTTTTATTTTTGACAAGATACATAGATTATGTTAAAAACACACATATTATGTCTAGACTTGAACGATTTTTCATCAGAAACAATGTTCACAAAAACGCAGTAAATATACTTGCTATTGTTGGTTTTGTGTCACTTGTTAGTATTGGTATTTATTTTGCTTTTTATACGTCACAATTTATGCCAAAAATAGTGAAAAACATGGAGTATGCATCTGTATCGCTTTCTAATGTATTACTACAAAAAAAACAGAACTCTCTTATTGTTGTTCCACAACCCAAAACCTCGTTTGTTAAAAAATCTCAAATAAAAAACACTAACTTAGAAAAAATAACAAAAGTTAAACAACCAGTAACGCAACCAAAACGTAAAATAAACACAACACATGCAGGCAAACAAACATTAGGTACATATACAATACAAAGCACAACAACACCACTTTATGGGCTGCCAGATTTAACAACTAAAATACTAGAAACTGGCTATATGACATCTACGTCAACAAACTCATTTGTTGCAACAACAACGATACCGTATGGTTCACGTGTTGCAATAAAATTCTCAGTTACAAATGACGGAACAAACTTAACAGGACTATGGACGTTTAGAGCGTCTATACCAACGGAGTCAAGTTATATATTTAACTCTCCAAAACAACAATCTCTAAACCCAGGAGACCATATAAGCTATATTTTAGGTTTTGATCAAGGAATACCAGGTACAAATCAAATGATATCAATAACAGCAGATGCAGATAAAAGTATCACAGAATCAAACGAAACAAACAATAGTGCATCTGCGAATGTAAAAATACTTGGCAAATAACACAAATTAAAACACTGTTACGTTAACAGTGTTTTAATTTGTTAAATATCTATGTTAGCAAGTTTTGCGTTGTTTTGTATAAAGTTCTTTCGAGCAGGAACATCTGTCCCCATCAATATATCAAAGATATTATCAGCCTCTTGTGCGTCTTCTATTTTTACGCGTTTTAATACACGTCTTTCTGGATCCATAGTTGTCTCCCACAATTCAGACGGGTTCATTTCACCAAGTCCTTTGTACCTTTGAATATTTGCTTTTGCCGGCTTCTTTGTTTTTGTTTTTCCGTCAGGTTCTTGTTTTTCATCTATAACAACCTCTTCAGATACGTCAGACGCGGACACACCCATACTTTTCAAAACAGATTCTTTTTCTTTATCAGAATATGCGTACTTTATGTTTTTACCTTTACTTATTTTATACAAAGGAGGTTGTGCTATGTACACAAAACCACCTAATATAATATCTTTGAAATGTCTATAAAATAGTGTTAGCAGAAGTGTACGTATATGTGCTCCATCGACATCTGCGTCGGTTGCGATTATCACCTTATGGTATCTTAGTTTTGATATATCAAATACATCTCCTATTGCAGTTCCAAGAGCAACTACAAGAGCCCTTATTTCAACAGACGCAAGCATTCTGTCTATACGAGCACGTTCAACGTTTAGAATCTTACCTCTAAGAGGAAGTATTGCTTGTGTTCTTCTGTCACGACCCTGCTTACTTGAGCCACCAGCAGAATCTCCCTCAACAATAAACAGCTCAGCTTCTTCTGGTGTTTTTACCTGACAGTCAGAAAGTTTTCCAGGAAGAGTAATACCTTCAAGAGCCCCTTTTCTAAGTACAGAATCTTTTGCCGCTTTTGCCGCTTTTCTTGCTTTAAGAGCGAGTAATACCTTATTAATTATCGAACGTGCATCATCTGGATTTTCCTCTAGGAATGAAGACAATGCTTGTCCAAACACCGAAGCAACAGCTCCTTGAGCTTCTGTAGAACCAAGTTTTCCTTTTGTCTGTCCTTCAAATTGTATTTCCTGCATCTTTACAGAAACAACTGCCGTTATCCCTTCAAGAACATCATCTCCCGTAAAGTTTTCGTCTTTTTCTTTTAAAATATTTGCTGAACGTCCATAGTTATTGAGCGAGCGTGTTAGTGCTGTTTTGAAACCAGTAACGTGTGTTCCGTGTTCTGGATTGTATATATTGTTAGCAAACGCAGTTAGTCTAGGAGTTATATCATCAACATATTGAAAAGCAACTTCGACAGTTACGTTGTCATGCTCTTTTTCTACATAAAAGATATTTTTATGTACTGGTTTTTGTCGTTTGTTATAAAATGATACCAAAGACTTAAGACCTCCTTCAAAATAAAAAGTCATTGACGGAACTTCCAGTACACTGTTACGCAAGAATGGACGCTCAAAACCGAACGCCGAGTCATCAGAACGGGCGTCAATTATACTCATCCTAGTTCCTTTAACTAAATATGCTTGTTGACGCATATGATTAACTATTTTGTCCCAATTCCATTCTATTCCTTCCTTAAAAATAGTTATGTCAGGTTTGAAAAAAACTATAGTTCCATGCGCTTTTGTAGTACCTATTTTTTTAACCTTTCCAAGTGACTTACCAGCCTTATACTCTTGCATATGTATTCCACCGTCTTGGTGAACTACAACTTTTGCATGTTCGGAAAGAGCATTTACAACAGAAGCTCCAACACCATGCAAACCGCCAGAAAACTTATACGCATCATTGTCAAACTTACCACCAGCATGAAGCGTGGTCATAATAGTCTCAAGAGCAGATACTTTTGTTTTTGGGTGTATACCTACTGGAATACCATTTCCATTGTCAGCAACACGAACATAACCGTCTGGAAGTAGTGCAACCTCTATATCATCACAACGCCCAACCATCGCTTCATCACGAGAGTTGTCAAAAATCTCCCACACCAAATGGTGTAGACCTTCAGGACCCGTTGTGCCAATGTACATTCCAGGTCGTTTACGCACAGGTTCAAGCCCTTCAAGTACTTGAATTGATGCTGCGTTATATTCCTTCGTGTTACGTTTAGTTACACGTTTTTTAGGTTCTTTTTCTTCCTTTTTATCCATGATTTACAGTATGTTTTGTGTGTTAAGTATAGCATAAATACCATGCAAATACTCGTTTATTTGAGTCACTATCAATTAGTTATTCCACGATGCAATTTGCCATGAGTTTTTATCAGAATCATATACGGCGTGAATAATTCCAGTATTATCAACACGCATACTCTCCATCATTCTATAGTGACCTTCTTTAGTTAAGTCATTACCAAACACAACAGACCCAAGAACTGCACGCAAAAATCCACCATGAGTTACTACAGCGATTTTACTTGCTTCATGTTTTTCCAAAAAAGACATAGCTTCTCGCACCCTCTTATAAAAACCGTCAAAATACTCTTCATCAGAATGACCTCCACTACTGTTAGCTGTATCATTTATTTGGTTTACAATATCAATTATCTCAGGTTCTTCTCTATTTCTACCAAACAAGACTGTTGCTTCACCTTTCTCACCAAACAATTCATTTTCTTCTACATTCAAACCTGTACCTTCAGCAATAATCCCAGCTGTTTCTATTGCACGCCCAAAGTGACTAGCTACAAACACTTCTGGTGCAAACTTAGAAACCTTTTCTGATGCTACCCTTGCTTGTTCACGTCCTCTTTCTGTTAGATTTGCTGTTGTTCCTCTATATATACCGTCAACATTTGATTCGCTTTCGCCATGTCTTATAAAATAAATTTCTTTTTTCATGATTATCGTACATTATATCCGTCTTTTTTATTCAAAACGTCTGTTAATCTATCTATGATTAAATTTATCTCTCCGTCAGTAAGTGTACGGTCTTTAGATTCAAACACAATACGAAAAGCATACGATACACGTCCGTCTTTTTCGAAGGAATCAAATTCATCTACACGAACGAGCAACTCACCAACGTTGTTTATTATAACACTCTTAATATCTTCGCTTTCTGTTCCCTCAGGTGTCCATACCGCAATATCTCGCAACATAAACGGATATATAGAAAATGGTTTGTATTTACTTAGTTTGTATTGTTTTGGAACATAATCAGAGCTATCTGAAATATCAGGAATATCCTGAACAGGTTCCGATGTTTCAACTACCATTTCCTCGCCATTTTTTGTAAAAACATTTCCTATTTCAAACAGCATAACGTTTACGCCAGGTTCAAGTGTTCTTTGTGCATACTGTTTTGCATTTGAAAATGCTTTTTCCATATTTTTAGAAAGAGACGTTCTTAATGATGGTTTAGTTTTATCAAACGGATTGGATAGTGTTATGTCACCTTTTTTTGCAAACGATTGCGTACTTATTTCTATAAACCCTTTTTCAACCAAAAAATCCTTTATTTTTTCTATACTGCGATAACGTCCAGAATCTTGAGAGTTACTTATTGACGATAATTGTTTAGGAATTATTCTGTCATATCCCAAAATACTTATAACCTCTTCTATTAAATCTTCTGGCAAGTTCAAATCTGTACGTTCAAATGGAGGAGTTACTGTAAACACATCTCCTGAAACTTCTGTATCTAAACCAAGCATTGAAAATACATTTAACACTTCTTCTTTTGTAAACTCAGAACCAAGAACGCTGTTAACTCTAGAAAGACTAACTGATACTTGTTTTGTTTTTGATGGTTTTGGATATAAGTCTACGACACTTTCTATTTCACCACCTGCAATATCTATTATTAATTTTAAGACATCACGCATGCCATATACTGCCAATTCTGGTGACGGTCTGTTTTGAAACCGTAGCGATGCATCTGTTATTAGTTTCAGATATTGCGTTGCGTGACGTACCGTAGGTCCGTCAAAGCTAGCAGACTCTACAATTATATCTACAGTATGTTCATCAACTTCAGCAACAACACCACCTTTGATACCAGCTATTCCAAGAGCGTTGTCAGAGTTTCCATCTGATATAACAAGAACTTCTTTTTGTAATGTATATTCATCACCAGAAAGTGTTGTTATATTTTCACCGTCTTTTGCATTTCGTATATTGATTGAATAACTACTATTAGTTTTCTTTAACTTACTTGCATCAAACACATGTAACGGTTGTCCAATATTCAACATCACATAATTAGTGGCATCTACAACATTGTTTATTGAACGCTGACCGACAGACTCAAGTGTCTCTTTAAGCCATACTGGAGATTGTTTAACCTTAATTCCACGCACCAAAGCACCAATATATCTTTTACATTTGTTTTCATCTTCTATTTTTATTACCAAAGACTCTTTTGTTGGAAATTCTGGTATAGATGATTTAAGCGGATCATTGCTTATTGCCGTACCAAGTATTGCACCAAGCTCTTTTGCGACACCTCTATGAGAAAGACAATCTGCGGCTCTATTTGGAAGAACGTTTAATTCTATTAAATCACCATTTCGTTCTTCTATTTCAAAGGCATGAAATGTGAAAGCATTATCAATGACACTTTCACTAGGAAGTGTTTCATTAAAAAACTTTTGTAGCCAAGATTGTGATACTTTCATATTTTATATTTTTTGTTCATCAAATCCATACACAAAACGAATATCGCCAGAATGGAACAGCCTAACATCTGGTATTCCGTATTTAACCATTGCCAAACGTTCAATACCACCACCAAAGGCAAACCCTTGATACTGTATTGGGTCAATTCCAACATTAGAAAGAACTGTTGGATGAACCATACCAGCGCCCATAACCTCTAACCACGCACCATTACCGTGGTCACCTTCAGCAAACCACACGTCAACCTCAACAGACGGCTCTGTAAATGGAAAATAACTTGGACGAAAACGAACCTTTGCTTCTTTTCCAAGATATTCTTGAAAAAATTTATTTAGCGTTCCTTTTAAATGCGCCATTGTTATGTTTTCACCTACGACCAGCCCTTCGTTCTGGTAAAATTGCGCTTCGTGCGTAGAGTCTGTAGCCTCGTTTCTAAAAACCTTACCAGGTGCGATTATTCTATATGGAGGATTTGTATTTTCTTTTAGCTTTTCAGTCATGTAGCGTATTTGAACTGAAGATGTTTGTGTACGCAAAACACGTCTAGGGTTTTCACGTGTCCAAAAAGTATCTTGCATATCTCTAGATGAATGGTCAGCCGGAACATTAAGAGCGTCGAAGTTATACCATTCGTCTTCAAGCTCTGGACCAAAGGCAACTCCAAAACCCATACTGTCGAATATAGACACTATATCTCTAACGACGATTGTCATTGGGTGCAACCTTCCTTTTTTCATAAACAAACTATACTCGCACAAGTGAACAATTCCAAATCTACAAAAAAACATATCTTCTATGCATAATACAACAAATAGCTAAAAACCCCTTTATTTGCTACATTAAAAGTAATGGTTTGGAGTCCTGAATTTTTAGTTTACCCGTTTCTATTTATAGCGATTTATTTCGAGTCATTTCTACTCGTTACGTTCTTGTCAAAACCTGCGCGAGAACAAAGAAGTCGCCCAACAGCAATAAAAACGCCAAACGTTGCAATAATAGTTCCCTGCTGGAACGAATCAAGCACAATCAAAGGAACAGCTGATTCTCTCTTGAAATTGGAATATCCAAAAGACAAACTGTCAATAGTATTGGTTAATGACGGTTCGACAGATACTACCCCACAAGTCATGGCAATGTTCGCAAACAATCCTCAGATTAAAATAATTCACAAAAAAAATGGAGGGAAACATACAGCCTTAAATGCTGGTATTGAGGCATCTCCAGAAGCAGAACTAATCGGATGTTTAGACGCAGACTCATTTGTAGAACCAGATGCATTACGTGAAATTATTTCTTGTTTTGATAAACCAAATGTAATGGCAGCGACAGCCTCGATGTCTGTACACAAGCCAAAGACGATAATACAAAGAATGCAGTACACCGAATACATCCTTGGTATAACACTTAGGCATATTTTATCTTCTGTAAATGGACTCTACGTAACTCCTGGCCCTTTTTCAATATATAGAGCAATTATTTTTAAAACTCTCGGAGGTTTTGTTCATGCACACCAAACAGAAGACATGGAAATGGCATTACGAACACAACGCGCAGGATACGTAATAGAAAACGCAATACGGGCGAGAGTATACACAAAAGCACCAGCAACATTTTTCAAACTACTGGAACAAAGAACAAGATGGTCGAGCGGTTTTCTTAGAAACATGATCTATGAGTACCGTAGTCTTATAGCAAACCCACGATATGGAACGTTAGGAATGCTGGTCCTACCAATAGCTTTGTTTTCTCTTATTGGAAGTATCTTCATGTTCGTAACTTCTATAGTTGTGTTCACTCAGAACATATTAAACTCAGTATTTATGACAAGCGGAGTACCTCTGTCGTACGCCGTTGCTTCACAACAGCTAAACTGGTTCTACCTTCCAACAAACGGCATAGTTATATTTGGAATAATACTTATATCAGTAACAACATTTTTCATATTTGCTGGAAAACATCTGTCAAAAACACCTGGAGGACTTACTGCAAACTTAATCATATTTACTTTACTGTATGGGCTTATATCACCACTCTGGGCGATACGGTCAGTTGCAGACGTAGCAAGAGGCACACGTAGAGCGTGGAGGATAATTAACTAAACTTATATGTCTATTTTTATACGCAATGCAATAATAGCTTTCGGAATAACGATATTAATAATCAGTACAGTTGCATATACCGTACACTATATGAACCAACAGCGTTTGTATGAAATAAACACAATGGAAACAAGACTTTCTACTGACACTCTGTCATTAGAAACACAATTTTCACTTCTAGAAAACGCACCATGTGAAAACATATCAGAAGGTACAACTTTCTCACAGGAGTTATCTAACTTAGATAACAGACTTTCATTTGCAGAAGAACATTTTGGTAGTAACGACAAACAAGTGATAGAACTTAAAAAAGAATATGCTCTTTTGGAAATACGTGATTATCTACTAATGCAAAAACTTTCAAAAACATGTCATGTCACACCTGTTGTAGTTCTTTATTTTTATTCTAACGATGGTGACTGCAGTAGCTGTAACAGCGCTGGATATGCACTATCTTACTTGAGACAAAAATACCCAAGACTTCGTGTGTACTCTTTTGACTATAACCTAAACCTTGGAGCACTAAAAACACTGATTAAAGTAGAAAAACTCAAACCACAGTTACCTGCGTTTGTTATCCAGAACAAAAGGTATTATGGCTTCACATCTCTAAAAGACTTAAAAACAAACTTTCCTAAAGACCTTTTTGCAACAAGCACCGCAACATCTACTCAAATTAAAAAATAGCCATAAAAACGAGCCCGATTTGTTTTTTTATGTTAGGATACTTTCGTGCCGCGGATTAACTAAGTTTAGCTAATCTAAGCGGCATTAACTTGTTTTTACTTACGGTCAAACCATCGTTGTAAGCAAGAGCTTTCTCCGAGCG
>CAYYQT010000001.1:37324-76891 GCA_964473795.1 uncultured Candidatus Saccharibacteria bacterium
GGCGTTCGCTCACGGAAATGAATTAGACAATTCCTTTCCACTCACTCTCTTGCCGGAGTAGCTCAGTTGGTTAGAGCAGCGGTTTTGTAAACCGCAGGTCGTCGGTTCGAATCCGACCTCCGGCTCAGATAATAGATATAAAAAAATAAAAGCCGACAACATTGTATTGTCGGCTTTTATTTTTGTATACACAATTTTTATTTAGTAGTATTTTCTTCAGTAGATTTAGTGTTTCGTAGCTCATGCTTAAAATCAACAATGGTCTTCACAAACTCTGAACTCCCTTTATTTGTACGAGAAACAGGCATTGATTGTCTAACAACGAAACGAGCTCTGAAATATCTAACAACACGCGTTAACTGCTGTTCTATTATTCGAGTCATCTGTAATGCTAAATGCGCTATATCATGAATAGACTTATCAAACCCGTGACGGGTTAAATCTCGTATATACGAAAGAAAATCTACGTGGATAAAAATGAACTCTATACGAGAAGCAAAACTGTCAATTTGTTTTCTATAGTTCGAAAACATACGCACATTATGAACTCTTTCATATTGTGTAAGCGCAAAAAAACTTGCAAATAACGTTATGGTACTAACTTCTGCAATCAAGTACCACATATAACTAATTACGTGCTGAGAATCGACTGAAACTGGTTATTTCTATACGTTCACCAAATTTTTGAACAGCCTCAGATATTAAGTCACGTACTGTTTTAGAGCTGTCTTTAATATACTCTTGCTCCATTAAGACTTGGTCTTTGAAGTATGAGGCAAGCTTACCTTCTAGTATTTTTTCTTTCATCTCTTCTGGTTTGTCTTTTACCTCTTCTTCAAAAACAGATATTGCAGCTTGCTTAGCTTCTGGAGACACCTCTTCAGTTGTACGATAAGTTGGGTTAGTTGCTGTTATCTGCATTGAGATTTCACGTGCGAGAGCAATAAACTCTGGGTTACGTCCTACAAAATCAGTCTCGCATGAAAGAAGAACTAGTGAACCTATCAAACCGTCGTGCACATAGCTTGAAACTGTACCTGCGGCAAGCTCTCTATCAGACTTCTTGTCTGCAGCTGCACCAGAACGTTTCCTAACTATTACCTCAGCCTTATCTATATCACCACCAGCTTCTTCAAGAGCCTTCTTGCATTGCATAATAGAAACTCCACCAGTACGTGCACGAAGAGTCTTAACGGTTTCAATTGAAATATCCATAATTTATATATAGTAACATGCGACGATTATTTATCGTCCGCGAGTAAATAAGTAAATGCTATACAGCACGTCCAGCCTCAAATGCTGTTGCAAGTTCATCGAGAATAAGCTCGACTGTTTTGCGTGATGCGTCATTTGCAACTATAGGGTATACAGCGTCAGCAGTATCGCAATCAGAGCTCATAACCCCAATAACAGGAATCTTTGCTCCGTGTGCTTCTTTTGAAGCGTGTAGCTCATGTTTTGTGTCGATGACAACCATTGCGTCTGGAATTTTAGACAAACCTATAATTCCATCTAGTCGTTCGGTTAGTCTGTCTACTTCACGGTCAAAACGAACACACTCTAGTTTTGTAAAATTCTTAGCCAATTCTCCAGAATCACGTTTTGCAATTAGGTCTGCACGTCTGTCAATTCTTTTTTTAATTTCTGTAAAGTTAGAAATAGTTCCTCCAAGCCAGCGTGTCGATACGTAAGGAGCTCCTATACGAAGAGCGTGCTTTTTAACAATATCAGCTATTTCAAGTTTACCTCCAACAAAAAGTATTACCTTTCCATCTTTTGCAAGCGTAGACATTGCTGTTTTTGCAGCAATTAGCTGTTCGTTTGTTTTTGTTAAATCAAAAATCTCCACTTTTGATTTAATACCAGCAACGTATTTCTTCATAGAAGGATGCCTTCTGCTCTTTACATGAGCAAAATGAGCACCTGCTTCAAATAGGCGGTCAATTCCTGGACCAGTATTCGTTTGTGTCATGCGTGGAATGGTATCACACCCCGCTTACCTTTTCAATCATTATTATTGTTATTGTTTATTTCGCCAGAATCTATAGCCTCCTGGAGTGCGTCTATAATCGGAGAAAGACCGCCAGACATTATTTTAGGTAAATTATGCCATGACTGTTTTATCCTATGGTCAGTTATTCTATCTTGAAGAAAATTGTATGTACGGATTTTTTCAGACCTATCTCCTGTGCCGATTTGAGCCTTACGATTAGCTGCATGTTTTTCTGCAGCTTTTTCTTCTGTAAACTGCTCTATTTTTGCTGTTAGAATTTGCAGTGCTTTTTCTCTATTGGCTTGCTGCGAACGTTCAGACGATGAACGTACATAAATACCTGTAGGCTTATGGATTAAACGTACTGCTGTTTCGACCTTGTTAACATTTTGACCTCCAGCACCACCAGACCTAGAAAACTCCATTTCCAGATCTGTTGGACTTATTACTATGGTTGATTTTTTACGTATAGGCATAGCAGCAACCGATGCTGTTGACGTATGGACACGTCCAGACTTCTCTGTGACAGGGACTCTTTGAACTCTATGAACACCTGTTTCGTAACGAAGCGCATTGTAAGCGTCTGAACTATCAATCTCAAGAGTAAGCTCATCTATGATACGAACTTTCCAACCTCGCTCTTCTGCGTATCTTTCATACATATTTCGCAGCTCTTTCGCAAACAAAATAGCCTCATTTCCACCAGCTCCAGCACGAAACTCAAGAACAATCGCCATTGGTGTTTCTGCCTCTTCTTCCTCTCGGCTCAATATTTGTTCTATTTCTAATAACAATTCCTTTTGACGAGAAGAAAGTCTTTCAACATCTTCCTCAGCAATTAGCGTTAACTCAGGATCTCCATCTGCAGCCGCAATTGCTGAATCTTTTTCTTCTTGCAATCGTTCATACTCTCCAGCAAAAAATGCTGTCTCATGTTTCTTTTTAAATTCAGGTGAGTATTCCATATAATTATATTGTAACGCAAGACCGCCCGTGCATAGCACGGGCGGTCTTTGAAACTTATCTATGCCTTGCGTTTTGCTGCAGCTGCAGCGGCACGTTGTTTGAAACGCTCTACACGACCAGTTTTGTCCAATGTACGGTCTTCACCAGTATAAAAAGGGTGTGATTTACTAGAAATCTCAACCGTTACTTTTGGATACTCCTTTCCTTCTACTGTAATCTTTTCATCAGTATGCATTGTTGTACCAATTATAAATTGTGCGCCTGAGGACATGTCTTCAAACACTACAGGTCTATATGTGTCTGGATGAATATCTTTTTTCATATGCGGACTATACCAGACCTTTACGAACCATTCAACTGGTTAATCATTTTTTGGAATTCTTCTGCATACCCCATAACGCCTGAACCATAAAACGCATACGCAGGATTACCAGCATGTGTCCAACCAGCAAAGTACCTTAGAGCCGCCCTACGCTCCGCATAACGAGTACCAGCAGCGGCACCGTTGTCTGCCATAAGCATTGCAGTTGCCATAAAAGCAACTTGATTGTTCCATGGATTTGATGGAACACGACTCCTTATAAGTTTGCGAACACGATCTTTGCTTGCAACATATTTCCAAGGACCTTGCCAGAAAGCATTCCACGACAATTTTCTACCCCTATTTGAACAATTTCCAGTTCTTGTATTAACGAAACCACCATAACAAACCCATGTTGAAGGTATGAATTGACCAGGACCCATAGCCCCACCCCACCCATATGACGGCTTCCTAGAAACTGGCATTTTATTTGGATCAAGTCCTAAAACTCTTGTTATATAAACAAACACAGGTTGGTCTCGTCTTGGAGCCATGTCTTTCTTCCAATTACCAGTGCCAAGGTTTTGCCCAAGATCTGTTTCTTGCTTAAGCACGCCAAGTATAACTGCCGCCCGTACTCCAGTCGCTCTTTGTGCAATTTGAGCATACTGAAGAGCCTCTCCAAACGGTATCGCCGCAGACCCTCGTAAAGTAAATAGTTCTGTACGAATTTGTGCAGCTGTTTTCTTTTGAGAATTTATTAATGATTGGTACCTACCTTCTTTTCCTTTTGTTATAGATAAAATATTTATCTTCTTTTTTTCTTGTGTTTGTATTTTTCTCTGCTCTAAAACATGTATTTGTTTTAATTGAACCTGTTGTGCTAACTGGTCTTGTAGCGCTTGTTTTTCATTTTCTGTACGAGTGCGTGTTTCAGTTATTTTTGCAAATGATTTTCCAAGAGCCAGCTTAATAGATGTAAACGCATCAAGGTCTTGAAAAAACTCTGATACATTTTTTGATGATAATGCTACGTCGACTATAGAAAAATCATCTATAGCTTGTGTCTGTCGCATTATTTGTGCCAATGATTCTTGCTCTTTAGACAACTGTGTCGCAAGAGATTCTATAGTACTTGAATGGTCATGTATATTTGTAGAAAGTTGTTCTACAGCAATTTGAGTTGCCCTAACCTGCAACTTAGCTCTTTTAATTTTTGCATTGAGTATGTTTACATCTCTTTGCAAGGAATTATGCTGTAAATGAAGAGAATCCAGTGTTGTCTGTGTTCCGTTAATTTCTGATTCTATAGACGAAAGTTGTGTCTGCAGCTGTGCTCTTCGAGTCTGAACACTCGTAACAGAAGACACTTTGGCAAAAACATTTACTGTTACCCCAAGCATCATTACTATAAAAGACAGTGCTATAAATTGTTTAATATATTTCCTACTATTATCAAACACCATAATCTTTGTAGTATACCAAGCTATTGGAATTAACGTTTAAGTTTCTGCAAAAGACTGTGTGTTATATAAACAAAAAACACCATTTAATGATGTTTTTGTTATCTTTTTTATATCTAAATTATTTTGCTGGCTCTTCTTCTGATTCTTCTTTACCTTTCTTTTCAACTTCAATTGAATCCATATCTGGCGTATCTGACTCTTCTTCAACTTCCTCTTTAACCTCTTGAGCAATAACAACTGCCTCTTCTTCTCCTGTTACCAAAGTAACACCAGACGGAAGCTTAATGTCACCGACACGAATCTGATCACCAATGTTTTCAAGTATAGACACATCCAATGTAATTTCATGTGGAATGTTAGTAGCGTCAGCTTCTATTTCAATTTCATGAAGTGTCTTAATTATATTTGCACCTAGTTTAATTGCAGGTGATTCACCAACAAATACAACAGGTATAGCGACCTGTACTTTTGCACCTTTTTCAATAGCATAAAAATCGACATGACGCGGAATACTTGTAACAGGGTCATAATCAATACTGTGTACAAGAACTTTTATCGGACTACCAACACCATTAAGTTCAATTACTGAAGACTCACCCACTTCTTTAAACACAGACTCGAACGCCTTGCTTGAAATCTCAAGTGGTATTGATTCCTGTTTCGGACCATATACAACAGCTGGTAATGTTCCAGCGGCTCTAAGTGCAGAAACTTTTTTTCCTGTTTTTTCTCTTTTCTCTACTGTAAGCGATATCATGCAAAATAGTCTACGGTTACAACGCAAAAAAAGCAAGCTAGTTAAACTAGACAAGTATGTATAATTGTAGTTTTTATAACGAAACAACTACAACATGATTGTAAAAAAGATTACAATAACATGACTAAAAACATACTTATTTATAATATCTTTATTCAAAACAACAACAAAAACATACCAACTACTTTTGTTTTTTAGTATTCTAAATTAGTTACACACTCACTGCATCAGATACTTTTCTCAGTCTAGACAAGAACACTTCGCGTGCCTTATTTATGTTTTCATCATCTCCTCCCCATACAGAAAGCGCCTCACCTTGTAACGCACGAGCATATGAAAAAGTTAAGGGCCATGGACTATTTAGTTCGTGCGCTTTTTTAACAATAGCAAGAAGATTGTCAGTCGCTTGACTTGCTGATTGTCCACCAGACAAAAATACAATTCCAGGAACATTACTAGGAACCGAGTCTAGCAGTGCCTTAAGAGTACTTTCTGCAACTTCTTCTGGGGTATCTATCTTTCCGCTTTTATTGCCAGAAAGAGCCATTGAAGTTTTCAAGATAAGAGACTTGTTATCTACTGTCGCATCAGCAATAGCAGAATAAACAGTGTTTAATGTTTCTGTAATAACAGACTGCGCACGTAAACGACTATGATTACCCTCTAGCAAAACCTCTGGTTCAATAATTGGTACCATCCCAGCCTCTTGAACAGTGTGTGCGTATGAGGCAATTCTTTTCGCGTTCTCAAGTATAGAATGAGACGTTGGTAGTCTATCGCCATCTATACGAATGACAGCTCTCCATTTTGTAAACCTTGCACCCTTCGCTCTATATCCAGAAAGTCGCTCTGACAACCCAATCAACCCTCCAGTTATACTTTCACCAGGACTGTCTGACATTTCCTCAATACCTTGGTCTACTTTTATTCCAGGGAGTATTCCAATATCTGCTAGTGCTTTCGGGAAAAGAACTCCGTCATCATTTTTTTGTGAAAGAGTTTCTTCAAAAAGAATTACACCTGACAGATACTTTTCTATGTTAGGAGAAGAAAGAAAAAGGTTTCTATATTTTCGACGCATTTCTTCACTTTGCTCTATATTATTTGATGCTAGACGTTTGTTTGCGGTATGTATGCTTTCATCTGCTGCAAGAATACCCTTGCCGTGAGAAACTAATAACAAAGCTGTTTCGTGTAAGTCGTTCATACAATTAACTGTAACATGACACGACTGCGTTATTCACATTTTTCAACATTACACATGCTACACTTCTTTGTATATGAGACAATTTGATTTTTTAGCTATCGGTGACATTGTAGTTGATAATTTTATTCGTTTAGAAGAGGCTGAAGTTCATTGCAACAAAGACAATGAAGATTGCACAATATCTATGCGCTGGGGTGACAAAATACCGTTTGAATCATCTACTCCAATTAGCGCGGTTGGCAATAGTCCGAACGCAGCAGTATCATCCGCTAGACTTGGTTTATCTACAGGATTAATGAGTTGGATGGGTTCTGACCGTCTAGGTGATGACTGTATGGATGTTTTAATAAAGGAAGGAATTAGTACTGACCTTATCTCCAGAAGTGACGATGTTCCGACGAACGCTCATTATGTATTATGGTTCCAATCAGAAAGAACGATACTTATTAAACACAACGAATTCCCGTACCGTTTCCCAGATATTTCCACACCACGTTTTATTTATTTATCTTCACTTGCTCCAACGGCACATTCTATACACGAGGCGTTAGCTCAATGGCTATCTGAACATCCAGAAACAAAACTCGTGTTCCAACCAGGAACATTTCAAATAGAAGTAGGTAAGGAGGTTTTAGCGCCGTTATATAAATATACGGAGATTGTAGCGTGCAATAAAGAAGAATCTGAACGTATATTAGGAAGAGGAACTGACGATATAAAAAATCTACTAAAAGACATGTATGCACTTGGTCCGAAAATAGTACTTATAACGGACGGTCCAAATGGTGCATTTTCTTTTGATGGAAACCAGATGCTTAAAATACCAATGTATCCGGACCCACGCCCACCAGTAGACAGAACTGGCGCTGGAGATGCTTTTACCTCTACCTTTAGCATAGCGTTAGCACTTGGAAAAACAATAGAAGAGGCAATGTTATGGGCACCTATTAACTCTATGTCTGTTGTACAACAAGTTGGTGCACAACAAGGACTACTTACAAAACAAGCTCTTGAGACATACTTAAAAGACGCGCCGTCAGATTATAAAGTTACAGTTATATAGATAAAACCAAATTAACAAAAATACATATAAATCAATTTATATGTATTTTTGTTAATTTGAATTAAGCAACGTTGATGTTGCGATTCCATTATCAGTATAATAACTATATGATTTTATTTTTGCAATTCTTACAATTATAAAAGTTGCCGCTATACCAAGCACAGCAAATATAAATATAGCTACATAAATGTTAAATTTTTGTTGTTGCATATTCAAATAAAATTATATTAATGTCTTTTTATTAAAGAATGTACAGTGTCTACTATGTTTGGCACACCAAGACCATAATACTCTAATAACTCATCTGGATCACCAGACTGTCCAAAAACATTTTTGATACCTAGCATGCTCATTGGTGTCGGGTACTCTTTTGCTAAAAGCTCAGAGACAGCACTTCCAAAACCGCCAGCAATCTGATGCTCTTCTATAGTTACGATTCTTCCTGTACGTTTTGCTACATTTAATATAGATTCTGAATCTAAAGGTTTAATGGTATGTACATTTAGAACGATAGTTCCAACCCCCGCTGCGTCCAGAGCTGACGCAGCGGCTATTGCTCTATAACTCATAGGTCCAGTTGCAAGAATTGCTACTTTAGGATTTTTACTTTCCCACAGAGTAAGCGACTTACCTATTTCAAACGGGGTGTCATTTGTTGTAAACACAGGAGTTGCAGAACGTGCAAAACGTAAATATACAGGACCTTTAATTTTTGCAGCTGCGATAACAGCCTTCTCTGCCTCTTTAGAATCTGCTGGATTTATTACTGTCATATTTGGCAACATTCGCATCAATCCAAGGTCTTCTAACATTTGATGTGTCGCCCCATCTGGACCAACAGAAACACCAGCATGCATTCCGCATATTTTTACATTTGATTCGTTCAGTGCGATTGTTGTTCGTATTTGCTCATAGTTACGTCCAGGATTAAATGCGGCATACGATGCTGTAAACGGAACTTTACCAGCCATAGAAAAACCAGCTGCAAGAGCGGCCATGTTTTGTTCTGCAATACCAACCTCGACAAAACGTTCTGGAAATTCTTTTTCAAACCATTCTGCACGAGTACTTTCTGATAAGTCGGCACACAAAACAACAACACTACCGTCTGTTTTCCCAGCCTCTATAACACCATTTCCAAAACCATCTCGTGTTGGTTTTTTTTCTATTTTTGCATCAAACAAGTCTGCAATTAATTTTGCATTTTTGTTACGCATATTCGTTTGGTACACGCCCTGATGCGGTACGTAATTCTTTTAAAAATTGTTTTGCTTCTTCTTTTGAAGGTGGTTTACCGTGCCATTTAAAATCAAATTCTATTTCTTTTATACCCTTGCCAGGTATTGTATGAGCGATAATTAGAACCGGTTTTTCGACTATCGCCCTTGCCTGTTCTGTTGCAGATATGAACTCTGAAATATCATGTCCATTAACTTCTATTACATGCCAATTAAACGCCTCATACTTTGAACGTAATGACTCAAGAGGCATCACGTCTTCAGTAACACCATCAATCTGTATATTGTTACGATCTATCACTGCAGTGATATTAAAAAGTTTATATTTACTAATGAACATGACAGCTTCCCATATGTTTCCTTCATTCTGTTCACCATCACCCATAACCACAAATATTCTGTTTTCTTTCTTATCCATTTTATAGGCATATGCAATCCCAGCAGCCTGAGAAAGACCTTCTCCAAGAGGTCCTGATGTTGTTTCAAGACCAGGAAGTCTTAAACGTTCTGGATGACCTTGCAGTCGTGACCCAAATTTTCTAAGAGTTAGACACTCCTCGATTGGGAAATATCCAGAATGCGCCATCGCAGCATAACGAACAGGTACAATATGCCCGTTAGACAAAATAAGTCTGTCTCTGTTTTCCATTTCTGGATTTTTTGGATCGTGTTTTAGTATATGGAAATAAAAAGCTGCAAATATATCAGCCATACCTAGCGAGCCTGCTGTATGCCCACTGCCAGCAGATACAAGCATTTCAATTATAGTCTCGCGAATTCCTTCGGCCTTATTTTCTATGGTTGTAATATCTTTATCAGTGATATGCATATAATTATTTATTGCTATATATAGAATAACACGCACAAACACAACAACGTGTACTTTTACACCGCATAGACACTTTAGTTTCTATACAATTGATTCAAACTTTTTAATTTGCATACCAATACTTTCACTTTTCCATATTGCAGAACCAACAACAAGACGGTTAACTCCACTATCTAAAAGACTAGACGCATTACTGACAGAAACACCACCATCAATTTGAATAATTTTATTTTGATATTGTTTTCTAAAAATGTTTATTTTATTTAGCACACGTTCATCAAACTTTTCCCCCTGCTTACCGATTTTACTTATTCCCATAAATTGAACATAGTCCGTCTTGTTCACTACGTTTTCAATTAACGACAGGTCATCATCTATATGAATAGCGACACCAAATGACACGTCTGTATCATTTGGTGTAAATGAATTTAAAACACGGAGAACAACATCAGGTAAATCTTGAACCTTACTTGCATGTATAACAACGCGAGATACGCCAGCAGCAACAAGCCAGTTAACAGTATCTTCTGGAGAAACAACCATTAAATCAACTTCTACATCAAAACCATGCTTCTTAATAAAAGACGCATCAACATTATTGTTACTGCCGCTTGTATATGGCCATGTAGTTGCTGAAGCAAACACACCATCTATCACATCTATTTGTACAGAACTAACAAGACCATCAAGGCGTGTGAGGCTATCTTCTAGTTCACTTTGTTTATTTACTAATATTGCTGGGACAATACTGTTCATGGTTACAATTATACTATTTAGATTTTCTTAAGTCTTCTTATGTGACGTTCTGAATTAGAAAAAGCAGTATTCAAAAATACATTTACAGCATTCATAGCATCTTTTTTAGATATAAAACGAGCACCTAAAGATAGGACATTGGCATTATCATGAAGCCTAGACAAACGTATAATATCAACCAAATCTGCTGGTTTTGTTCCCTCTTTATCTAAGGCCTCCAATGCAGCAACACCACCATAGTAAACAACGGCACGAACACCGTCGATACGATTTGCGGCAACCGCTTCTCCTTGCCCATTTCCACCTATAATAATTCCAAAAGAGGAAAAATTAACACTATCTACAGAGTTCTCTGCAACTTTTTTTGCACATGGAATAACAAAGTCTGGGTAGTCATCATTCTCATCAAGCACGTGAGCTCCAATATCTTCCACAGAATATCCTAGTTTTATTAACTCAGAAATCAGAAACTGTTTAAGAGCAAAACCAGCGTGGTCAGACGCTATATATATGTTATACGTTTCCTGATTCAATAACATGTCGTACTAATGCTTCCGTGTATCCCATTTCATTGTCGTACCAAGCAAGCACTTTAACTAGTTTTCCTCCAACAACACGTGTCATAGGAAGGTCCGCTATTGATGCAAATGGTTGTCCAACAATGTCACTTGAAACAATCGGTTCATTTGTTACTGCAAAAAGTCCTTGCCAACGATCTGTTTTTGCAGCAGCTGTAAGTATTTCATTTATTTCTTCTTTTGAAGTATCACGCTTAGAAATAAATGTTATATCGGCTATAGAACCTGATGGTACAGGAACGCGCAACGCGATACCATCAAAACGACCGACAAGATTAGGATATGCTTTTGTAACAGCTATTGCTGCCCCAGTAGATGTTGGAATTATATTCTGAGCAGCAGCGCGACCTTTGCGAAAGTCATTTCCTTTAACAGGACCATCTACAGTTGGTTGTGTTGCAGTATACGCATGTGTTGTGTTTAGAAGTGCCAAGTCTATCCCTACTGTCTCATCTAAAATAGCAATAACAGGACTAGACGCATTTGTTGTACATGATCCATTAGAAGTTACCTGACATGTTTTTAGTTTTTCTGTATCCACACCCATCAAAACGGTAGCTCCAACAACTTTTGTTTCTATATCTTTTGCTGGCGCAGAAATAACTACACGACGAGCACCAGAAACGATATGAGCATTTGCTTTATCATAATCTGTAAACAATCCAGTTGCTTCTACAGCGACATCTATATTCATTTCTTTCCACGGCAATTTTGAAGGGTCTCTTTCGGAAACAAATTTTATTTCTTTTCCATCAACAAATAGATTTTTATCTTTTATCTCAACAGAAAATTGCGAATGTCCATACACAGTGTCATGTTCAAGTAAGTACGCTAGATTTTCCAAAGAACCAAGGTCGTTAATCGCAACAATCTCTATTAGAGGATTATTCCATGACCTACGAACGAAAGCGCGACCTATACGACCAAACCCATTTATAGCAACTCGTGTAGTTTTCATAACATTTAATGATTAGTGTAAATAATTCCAACTATCAGACTAATACCAAGTATATCACTTAACAAAAATACAATGTGTGAATAACTTAATATATAAATATAACTACAGTACTAAGTTAACAAATAGATATATAATTTTTGTGTATTTGTTTATTATGTAACCAGTTGCATGCTGTATATACTCACCAACAGCTAGCGGAGAGGCTGTTAACTTGTTACTAAGGTACAAACCAATAGGTTTGGCTATAATACTTTTGCTTTGTTTAAAAATAAACAGATTACCAAATACTTTTTTGTAAACATTACTATTATTTGAAACATTTTTTATACTTACAATACCCACAACCTTTTGGCGTATGCTAGGAGTAATAAAATCAGAAACTCTATTTGTCGTATAAAAATTAGGTAACATACTCACTTTCTTAAAAGGTAATAATGCTATTTTTTTAGCCAAGACATTATCATTTTTCAATGAAATCGAAGTAGGTAAAATATGCTTATATTTTTTGTTAGTATTTTTATACTTAGTATCAGCTAAAATGCCTGACGCTTTCACAACCTTTTTTGTAAAAGAGCTTGATACATTAGACAAAAGTACATTTAGACCAATAGAACTATTTTGTACAACACCATTTACAGAAACCGCTGTATTTTGTACAAAACCAACAAGAGACGCTGAACTAAAAATAAAAACAAACAACAATGACACGGTACCTAACAAAATCTTTTTAAAAAATGACTGTTTGCGTATTGGTTTTGTGTAATGAATACCAGCTTTTGAGTATGTATCAGCTGAAACAAATACCTCAGTTTCATTTTGTGCTTTATAGTATTCATTACCACGTTTACGCGACAGGGTTACAGAACGATTTAAGCTACGTTTATCCCTACCGTTAACAAACTCAGTGAAAGATTTTTCATTTACAGACCATATACTGTTTGTTTGTATACATTTAACTTTCCCAGATTTACAAAGTCTGGCAACATAACTAGTGCTATATTTTGACGACTTAGCAACACTTTTTATTGAAACGTATCCATTGTTGGATTCCTGGATATGATGTTTAGATGACATAAGGAACTGGTGACATAACTATATATTACACTATTTTAATAACATTAAGATTATTCCGGTGTGTATAAGTAATTAAATTATATTTGTTTATCCTACCTACATATTCTATATACAAAAAAATATACTACGTAAATCTTGCACTACTTAAGTGTGTACAAAGCTACTGAAAGATTTTTTAATAGCAGCCATATAGCACAATTTTAGTGAGGTTAACTTTTTTGCATGCCAACTTAGACACAAAATTAGTCAACAATACAAATCGTACAACTTATTTATGATTAATTATTGAACATTAAAAGATGTACAAGTTTAAATCTTTTAATGTTTTATGGTATCTCGTACTAACGAGACAATAAACACTTTTAGATATTGATAAATTCAGTTATGCCACCTAAGTAGTTTACACTACTCCAAAGCAATCCGTCTGACTTATGTCTTGTTTGAGTAGCTAGAACAGAAGTTACAACAATGATAAGTACAACAATAGAAATGGCAGTCAGTATAAAGTTAGAGATAGTGATGGAATTGTAGTTTCTAGAAGAAAAAATACCTACACATCTCATAAAAAAGTTTTTTGGTATTCTTCTATCTGTTTCTACTGCTTGCATACCAAAACCTCTATTAAAAGTTGGTCTTACATGGGATAACTCAACCTCTGTTGGTAATGAATTATGAATTACGTTCTGCTCTGAAGTACTTGTAATATCCAAATTAGAATCGTACGTACTGTCAATATCTTTTTTAAGGTCTTTAGAGTTTAGAAAAGAATCAGATGATTTTATGTTGATTTCAATAGTGTTGTCAGGTGTTTGTTTGTTTATTTCATCTCGTAAGTCTACGACCCCTTTACTAACAGGGTTAGGTTCTTCAACGGGCTTCGAAGTAGCAAACCAGTCATGCCATACTTCTTGCATCATTGATACGCCATGTAATACTCGACCATCTTCTTTAGGTTCAAGATAGAGTGCTTCTGAGTCGTCAGAGATTTCGTGTAAAGACACAACTTCCTCAGATGTGTATCGTATATTACCAACTATACTTTTTTTATTAGCACCCTGCTTTTTAGGGACGTTATGTTTTGGTACCTCATCGCCTCCAAACCTATGTTCTCGTATAGATTCTTCTAATACATACCAACTACGCCCAACAAGGCGTGCTTTTACACGCCCTTCTCTACAAAGCTGACCAACATAGTCCTTTGCATATCCAGTTATTTTTGCAGCTTTTTTTGAAGATATATATTTTTTTCCTCCAAAAGTTAGTTCATCCATACATTGAATTATATACGTAACACAGCTCGTTTAAAAGAGCTCAATTATGATATATGTGCAAAACCTTTTTAAGACGTTGCTATAATATACTTTTCACCAAAAGCTCTTTAAACACGGCTGGATTACCAGAACCGCGTGACAATTTCATACACTGACCAATCAAAAACTGCAATACTGGCTCTTTACCGTTTCGAAACTCCTCAACAACAGTAGTATTATCTGACATAACAGCACTCACAATCTCCATTAATTTATCTTTATCCTGAGTTTGTACTAATCCGTTAGAGGTTGCTATTTTCTCTGGGTCACCCCCACCCTCAACCATTAACGACAAAACCTCTTTAGCACCTCGCGATGACAGTACTCCAGCAACAGTCATACGAATCAATTTTGCAAACATATCAGGGTCAATATTTTCATATTCGCTTTCAGAACGTTTTGAGTATAAACCTGCAAGATCAGACACAATGTAGTTAATAGCCAATTGAACATTAGTTATGTCACCGTTTAATTCTTTTGTAACTGAATCAAAAAACTCGATTCTTTTTTGTGTATCTATTATATATTCGACGTCATCTACCTTAAGTTTATATGTAGACAAATACCTATCTCTACGTTGCCAAGGTAATTCTGGCAATGTCTTTTTAATGGAATCTGGACTAAGGTCGTCTATTTCAGACAAAACCATTTTTGGTAAATCAGGTTCTGGAAAATAACGATAATCAGCCGCACCCTCCTTAGACCTCTGATGAAAAGTCTGTTGTTTTACTTCATCCCAACCTCTCGTCGACTGTGTAAGCTCTTCGCCGTTTTCTATTGCTTTTATTTGCCTGTCTATTTCATATCTTATTGCGCGTTCAACCGAACGAAACGAATTAAGGTTCTTAACTTCTACCTTTGTACCCAATATTTTGTCCTTAGAAACAGATATATTCGCCTCTATACGCATCTCACCTTTTTCTAAGTTTGCATTTGAAGCACCTAACGTACGAAGTAACAATTGCAATTCACGTGCAAAACGTCCTGCAGTCTCGGCATCATGTATATCAGGTTCAGTGACAAGCTCCATAAGAGGAACTCCTGCACGATTAAAATCAACAAGACTTTCAGTATCTAAATGCGAAGATTTTGCTGTATCTTCTTCTAAATGTATTCGTGTTACAGAAATACCAACCAAAGACCCACCAGATATCAGTGGATACTCATATTGGCTAATTTGATACCCTTTTGGTATATCTGGGTAAAAATAACTTTTGCGGTCAAACTCACTGTACTCAACAGCAGAAGAACCCCCAATAGAAGCGCCCACACGAAGCATATGACGTACAGCATCTTTGTTTATGGTTGGTAGTGTACCAGGATGCGCTAAACAAACAGGACACACATTAACATTTGGTTCTTTTGCTTCTGGGTCATTTGAACAATCACAAAACATTTTAGTACGCGTAGCAAGTTCTACGTGTATTTCTAGACCAATAGTAGGAAGATAACTCATTTACGAAACGATAACATACTAACGCCTATCGTGTATATGCTGTAACACACTCACAATACGTTCGATTTATTGTTTAGACAGTATTATAGACAATTTATCTGAAAACTCTTTCAAAAAATCTGGATTATTTATAGATACAGTCATAACATCTGAATCAGAAACTGTTTTTAATTCCTTAACCAAACTCTTAACAATCGACTCATCTACAAGGTCTGTTTTTGAAAGTACAATTACCTCTTTTTTATCTGAAAGCTCACTATTAAACAAATTTATTTCAGTACGAATTTGTTTATAATTCGAAACAACGTTGTCTTGGTCTGCCGAGACGAGATGTATAAGCATTCCAGTCCTTTCTACGTGCTTTAGAAACTTTGAACCAAGCCCTTTTCCAGAAGAAGCGCCTTCTATAAGTCCAGGTATGTCTGCTAAAATGTATCCATAAAAGTCTCCAAGGTTTGGTTCTAGTGTTGTAAATGGATATGCTCCAACTTTTGCCCGCGCTCTTGTTAGTGCGTTCAATAATGAAGATTTACCTGCACTAGGAAGCCCTATAAGACCTGCATCTGCAATGATTTTTAGCTCTACTGTTACTACAGAAGATTCTCCTTTTTTACCCAATGTGCATGAATCTGGGTTTTGATTAGTGGAGCTCTTAAAAAATGCATTTCCGAGCCCTCCATTACCTCCAGAAAGTAGTGTTATCCTCTGCCCTTCCTTTAAGATTTCAAAGGTTTTGTCTGTATTTGCGATACTCGCCAAAGAACCTATAGGAACCCTCAATACAACAGACTTGCCGTTTGCGCCGTGTTTATTGTTATAACCACCAGAACCACCGTTTTCTGCTATAAAACTCTTTGTGTACCTATATGTAGCTAAAGCGCCTAAATCACGAACACCTTCTATTATAATATCTCCACCACGCCCACCATCACCACCACAAGGACCTCCTCGCGGACGACCTTTCTCACGTGTCCACCTAACAATTCCGTGTCCACCACGTCCTGCAGATGCTTTTATTGTTACTGAGTCAACGAATGCCATTCACGCACATTACCACAACTTTCATAAAAATAAACTTATTTAGATACTACTGTATAGTCCAACCATCAGAAATAAGCTGTTTTGCTTTTTTGTATTTGATGTTCTTGGTTTCAGCCCCCTTACGAATTGTTACTATATCATTTCTATTTGGCTCTGTTTTTTTCACGATAGGCTTGTTAGTTTTTGGTTCTTCCTCTGTACTATCTTCTGATGCTGCAACGAGCTTTGCGTGCGTCTTTTCCTCTTCTTCACGAATACGAGAATCATCTGAAAGCTCTAGTCTTGGTATTGCTTCATATATAGCATTACCTATGCTTTTTTCCATTATATGGAATCGTGTTAACCCTTCTCTTCTGTACTCTATAAGTGGGTCACGTTGTCCATAGGCACGTAGAGACACACTTCTACGTATGTACTCCATAGTTTCAATGTGCTCTAACCAGAACATGTCTATTACCTGCAACAATAACCTACGTAACAAAAGTGTAAACGTTTCTTTACCAAACTCATTACTCTTTTCGTCAAAAATCTTATTAGCGTCTGGATAATCCGATATCAGTTCACGAACAGAATCATACACCTCATCATCTGCTCCAAACAAGGCAGAACGTCTGCGTTTATATATTAAAAGACGTTGTGTATTTAAAATGTCGTCATACGCCAGTATTTGTTTTCTAGAGTCAAAGTTAAATCCTTCTATACGTTCCTGTGCTGTTTCAAGTGCGCGCGTAATCATACGACTTTCAATAGGTTCATCTTTAGGTATTTTAAGTGTTGTCATTACCTTCTTTATTGCATCAGCAGCAAATACCCTCATTAGTTTATCTTCCAAAGACACATAGAACCTAGTTTCTCCAACATCACCTTGACGACCAGAACGACCACGCAACTGGTTATCTATTCGACGTGCTTCATGGCGCTCAGTTCCTATAACAGCAAGACCACCAACAGAAAGCACAGACTCTCTATCTTCTTTATTTGAAGGAGCGCCACCAAGTTTAATATCAACACCTCTACCTGCCATGTTTGTTGCAACAGTAACACGACCAAACCTTCCAGCTTGAGCTATTATCTCTCCTTCTCGTTCATGGTTTTTGGCATTTAGGACTTCATGAGGCACTCCAGCTTCTGTAAGATATCTATCTACAATCTCATTATCTTCTATTGAAACAGTACCAACAAGTACAGGTTGTCCTTTTTTGTTATATTCAGATACTTGTTTTGCAACTGCACGATATTTACCATCAGAAGTTTGGAAAATCTGATCCTCCAAATCTTTTCTTGCTATTGGTCTATTTGTTGGTATCACAACAACCTCAAGTTCATATACTGTATAAAACTCTTCTTCTGAAGAAAGCGCTGTACCAGTCATTCCTGCCAAATTTTCATACATTCGGAAATAGTTTTGAAAAGTAACACTTGCGTATGTGCGCGTCTCTTTTTGTATTGATACACCCTCTTTTGCTTCTATAGCTTGATGAAGACCTTCTGACCATCTTCTGCCAGGCTGTAAACGTCCAGTAAATTCGTCAACTATTACAATTTCATCATCTTTTACAACATACTCCTTATCTTTATCAAAAAGTGATTTAGCTCGAATTGCTGTTTCTAGATGGTGCGCATACTTAACACCTCCTTCTGTATACAAAGAATCAATACCGAGCTCCTTCTCTGCTTTTGTAATACCGTCATCAGTAACTTGAATAGCTTTTAGTTTTTCATCAACGACATAATCTTTATCAGGCACAAACGACTTGACGATACCAGAAAAACGCTCGTACAAACCTTCTGCGTCTGCTGCAGGTCCTGAAATAATAAGAGGTGTACGCGCTTCATCAATAAGTATTGAGTCTATTTCATCAATAAGCGCAAAATGATGTCCGCGTTGTACCACTTGATTAGCATCATAAGCAGTGTTGTCTCTAAGATAATCAAAACCTAACTCACTATTAGTTGCATACGTTATGTCAGCAGAGTATGCATCTTGTTTTGTTACAGGACGAAGAAAATCATAAAAAACTCTAAAAGAACCAGTTTCGTCACGTGCAGCATCTTCTTCTTTTGACACATGCGTTGGGTCATATAAATACGAACCACTAGCAGTAACAACACCTAACGATAACCCAAGATAGTTATATACTTGCCCCATCCACGCACCATCGCGACGTGCCAAATAATCATTTACAGTGACAACATGAACACCCTTACCAGCAAGAGAGTGAAGTATCGCAGGAAGAGTTGCGACAAGTGTCTTACCTTCACCTGTTCTCATTTCTGCAACGTATCCCTTTGTAAGAGTTAGTCCACCAACAAGCTGTACGTCATAATGTCTCTCCTTAAGTACCCTAAAAGCGGTCTCTCTAACAATTGCAAACACTTCTGCTACATCTTTTTCTTCTTTTGGTTCTCCGTTAGCTCGTTCTCGAACACTATCAAGCCGTTTAATAAGCTCCTCTTGTGAAAGTGGTTTAATTTCTGGTTCAAAACCTTCCGCCAAAGAAACAACTGGTTTTGCCTTACGCAAAAACGAAGTTGATTGATTTCGCGAAAAAAAGCGGTCTAAAATACTCATTAAGCACTACTATAACGCAAAAACCTCCCGAATGGGAGGTTTTTGTGTTGTGCAAATTATCTACGTTTTGTAGTGCGGCGACGAGTCGTCTTCTTTGCTGTCTTGCGTACAACTTTGCGAGTTGTTTTGCGTACTGCCTTCTTTACTGCTTTTTTTGTTGTCTTTTTTGCAGTAGTTTTACGTGCAGGTTTGCGTACAACTTTGCGAGTTGTTTTACGCGTTGTCTTGCGCACAACCTTGCGAGTTGTTTTCTTCGCTGTAGACTTGCGTGCTACTTTTCGCACAACCTTGCGAGTTGTTTTCTTCGCAGTGCGTTTTTTTGTTGCCATAGTAGTTTGTAAAAGAAGATGAATAATTTTCGACCCACTCGCGCGCAAAAAAAACATGCACGAATGTCCTATATGTATTATTACTCGCATAGAAAAAAATTGTTAACGTTATACATGCAATGTGTGGATAACGTTACACACACAAAAATTAATTTAAAAAATTATTGTGTAGAAAAAGTTTGCACTTCTCGCTCTATAACAATTCCTGTTGCATCATACACACGCTTAATAACTTCTTCTGAACATTTTAATATGTCAGCTTCTGTAGATGTATTTGACGTAACAAGTATGAGTGGGTGTTTTTTATAAAGACCAACACTACCAAAATATACACCACGCAAAGAAAGAACATTGTCGAGTATCCACGCTAACTGAACTTTTACACCATCACCAGTAACGAAACCCGGGACTCCAGGAATACGCTTACATAGCGCCGTATATTCATCATTGCTGATAATTGGATTTTTGAAAAACGAACCAGCTGAACCAATATTAATCGGTGGTAATTTTTTAGACCGTATTTCACGAACAGCGGTTGCAACCTCACTTGAAGTTGTTGGTGTTTTTTTATTTAAAAATAAATCTTTTAAATCTTTGTATTTAATATTTGGATTTCCATTACGAAAAACTTTGATTGCAACATGTGTAATAATCCAATTATGTTCTTTTTTGAAAATACTATCACGGTAACCAAACATAGCTTCTTTAGAATAAATACGTTTTATTTTTTTACTGCTGCGTTCTACAACATCAGCCCAAACAAAAACATTTGAAAGTTCACTACCGTACGCACTAATGTTTTGTACTGGAGCAGCACCAACAGTTCCAGGAATTGCTGCAAGATTTTCTATTCCCCAAAAATTATTTTTTGTGGCAAATACAACAAGGTCATTCCACACGACACCAGCCCCAGCGACAATCAACAATTCGTTCTTGTGCTTAACTAGTTCAATACCTGATATAGATAAATGCAAAACAATACCGTCAATTCCAACATCTGGAACAAGAATATTAGAACCTCCGCCAAATACAGCAACACCGAGACCGAGGAGTTCGGACTCTACTAAAGTATCCACAACATCATCTACCGATTTTGCATCAACAAAGAACTTTGCATTACCTCCAACACCGAGAGTTGTTAAAGATGCTAGTTTAATATTTTTTTGTACCTCAATCATCTAAGAGCGCCTTTTTGTATTTGTTTTATAAGTTCTTCACCAGCTTTTTTCGCTTTTGGGTTGGATTTAATTGCTGAACGAATATAATTTATAGCAACCCGCACCCTACCAACAGAAGCTTCTGCAATAGCTAAACGAAATACACTATCTACAGAACCTTTAGTTTTGATAACTCTTTGTTTAAAAATAGCAATAAGTTTTTTATACTGTTTTGTTTGTGCATATGCATTAATCAGAACAGGACTATCCACAACAATTGTATTAAATGACTTCTTGAGTATTGCATCTGATGTTGTAATGTCTCCAGACAACACATAACCTGCTGCACCTATACTAGCAAGACGTTTAAATTGTGGAGCGAGATTATACGCTTCTTCGAAATCTTTTGATGCGCCTTTTTTATCTCCTTGCTGCATTTTAATAATTCCTCTTTCTATAATCATAGATATTTTTTTCGGCGAAAGTGCTATTGCCTTATTCATTTGAATCAATGAATCCTTGTAATCACCAAACGTTGCGTAACCAACAGCAAGCTCAAAACGTAACCTTGCATCTTTAGGAACAGAAGCAACTTCTTTTTTCATTTGACTTATAGCAAGCGACGCTAATTCTTGTTTTGATTTTATATCAATATTCTTTTGTCTTAAAACCTGCATTGAAAATGTAAGTAACTGTTCTCTTACTTCTTGTGATGCGAATGAGGGTTTCGCTATTTCTTTTTTCCACGCAGCTATATTACCGGCAATACCTTGTCTAGATGGAGAAATAGCTTTAATCAACCCAGTCGAAGCACTCATACCAGGCATATCTACAAACAAAATAACAATAAGTATAAACGCTGCTGCAACAGGTAAAACTGTAGTTACTATCGCGCTATCCGATAACTCTGGTACATTTTCGATAGCTTTTATTGGTTTATTTGACTTACTATCAATAAGAGCGAGTACCGCAAAGAACATTATATATGACACTGTATTGTCAAACACAAACATATTATGAAAAGCATAACCAGCAAGTAGTGCTGTTAGTGCTATTTGTTCAGCACGTGAAAACGGAGATCTCCATAAAACAAACAAAGCAGATATAAATAGAGCTATGTACAAAATAAATGCTGGCAAACCACCCGCAACAAGCCAGTCAATAAACGCGTTATGTGCTCTATCAAACCATTGCTCCTGTGTATACAGAGAAGGTTTATAGTATTTATTAAAAACATAATTAAAGCCTTCTTGACCCCAGCCTAAAACAGGTTTTTCTTTAAACCCATCAAATGCCATTCCCCATATCGTAAATCTTGTTTGACCATCCGCCAAAGAGATTGAAGCTATTCTTCCAAGCACTGGGTCATTGCGTATTACACCCGTGTCTTTAGCTAACAGAAAAGCCCCAAACACAAGCAGTACTAACACAACGGCACTTCCTGCATAAACTCTTACACGTCTTCCCATAGTAAACAAAACCAGTAACGATGCTAAAAGCAATCCACCAGCCAACCCTAATATTGCTCCACGCGTCGCAGTTGCAAACAATATCCACGCAGAAAGACCTGTAAACACAAACAAAACATACTTAATCCAGTTTACTTTTTCTGTAAAAGCAAGCCACGCAGCAATAAAGAAATTAAATAGCATATATATTGCCAAGTACGCTGCATTACCAAGTGATGCGTCTATACGCGTACTTCCTTGATGTATTGTTGCAAAGCCAGCAAGCTGCATAACCCCATACGCGGCAACGTAAGTTGCAAATGCTATTGATGTGTACCACCAGACGCGCCACTTTTTTTCTACGGTTAATACAGTACTCATCACAAAGAACAATGCGAGTAAATGTATAAGAGTAACCCACCCTTCCATGCGTTCAAAATTACTCCAAAAAGCTTTTTGAGGATTGACAGCAAACACGTCCGCAACAAACATCCACGCAACAAACAAAACCAACACAACAGATATCCATGACCATCTAGGCCTATACTTCTTATCTACTGCAGCGAGCACTAACCATCCAGCGAATGCAATTTCAACTACAATTCGAAAAAAGAACGCCTTACCTGTAATAAACGGGAAAAAATAACTATTTGATACAATAATAGGAGTAAGCGGAATCAAAAAGATAGCACCAAGAGTGACTAACCGCGCCAACTGCTTTGCAATACTTTCTTCTTTTTTCATCATTATGAAAATAACTATACCACGCACGTATACAAAACAAAGAGCTCGTATATGAGCTCTTTGTTTTGTTGTATAAAGTAAACTTTATACGTTTATATTTATGTCGTTATAATATGCGACACATTGTACTTATTAAAATCTCCAACTAAATAGTCCCCACTGACTTTGTTCTTTTTGTGCCAAATCAGCCAGGTCTTTCTGTTGTTTTTCCATTGCGTCTATCTGTTCCTTAAGTGTACTTTCGACATCTTTCGAAACTTTTGTCTTTGTAAGAAGACCTGTCAAATCTTCTATATGTTTTTGATTTTGTACTACAGCATTTTTAATTACACGAGCAGCCGTTGAATCACCACCAAACAATAGGTTTGTCCAAAAACCGCGAGATTTAATTTGAGCAACTGCGTTTGTAGTAGTAGATACAGATTTGTTTACTTGTTCTGCGATTTTAGATACCTGACTTCCTATTCCACCAAGTAAAGGACGTGCAGCAAGAAGTGTACCAACTGCAAAACGGACGGTATTTGCGTTTTTAACAATTCCTTGGTCTATAGGAGACGTACTAGCTTCTTCTTTGTTTAGTTCTTTTCTACGCTTATCCATAACTTTTCTAAGTTGTGCAAACGAAAAAGCACGTGTTGTAGTACTTTCAAGTTCAAAATCTATACGCTCATGAACTCTTTCTCTTATTTTTTCAGCAGCATTTTGTGCTCTTTCAAGAGAGCGCTCACTTGAGCTTGCTGAATCACCCTCGCCATTTTTAACGTTTTCACTACGTCTCTCAAGAGCACGCTCACGCAAATCACTTGCTTTTGATTGTGCTTCAGAACGAAGCTCTCTAGCACGTTCAAGTGCTTTTTGAGCTCTTTCTGGTCCACTATTCTCCCCGTAACTCCTAGATTCACCATCACCAAAAGACCGTGACGATGCGCTCGTAGACGCATAAGCCGAAGCTCCATCACCTCCGACAACAGCACTTACAGAGCTATCACCACCATCTGACCCCTCTTGTGCTGAGCCTGTAAAGTGAGCAGAAGTGAGCAACGGTCCTCCCATTGCAAAAACAAGCGAAAGAGACGCTGCTGCATATATATATTTCTTCATGTTTTTAAATTAAATTAAATTAATATTCGTAACGTACCTAATTATACACTAGCAATACTCATTACAAACGCACATTATTTAAGTTGTGCACAACGCAATTATTATATAAAGAGTTGAATTAACACATCTGCGAGCTTGCGTGAATCATGCCTTACCAAAGAACGTGGTACAGGATCTTCAGGAACAGGTTTAACAACATCAACAGATACTAAATCGCAACGAACTACATTATTGCAATCCTCCATATCATCTTTAACTGGCGACTCGCCTTCTAATTCATACTTCCTTAATGCACTGCTTGGTAACTTACTTGTACTAAGTATTATGCTGTCTATTTTTTTGCCAATGTATTTTTCCAATTCGCTAACATGCTCTGATGCAGTATATTCATTTGTTTGTCCTACCTTTGTAAACAGGTTCATTACATAAATAAGTTTTGCATCCGACTGTTTAATAGCCGATGACACACCAGCAGGAAGTACCGCAGCTATCGTTGATGTATACAAATCACCAGGACCAAAAATAATCACATCGGCACGTTTTATAACAGAACGTACAGATTTAGAAGCTGATATTTTTTCTGATAAATAAAGCTTTGTGATTTTTGACCTATTACGAGTACGCCTATCTATAGAGTGCTCTCCAGCAAGAACAGACTTGTCAGCGAGTTTTGCCATAAGTTTTGACGGACTATCTGAAACAGAAAGAACACACCCATTAATCCTAAGTATTTTGGACGCCTCTTCTATAGCGGCTACGCTTGAACCAAGAATGTCCGTAAGCGCCGTAAGAAAAATATTTCCAAAATTGTGACCAGAAATGTCTCCTTTTAAAAAACGGTGAGCAAATAATTTACGAAGTGTTGTGCCTTCCTCAGAAAGTGCTATTAGTGCCTGCCTAGCATCTCCTGGCGGTAGGATTCCATACGCATCACGGAGCCTGCCAGTCGAACCTCCATCATCAGAAGAAGACACTATTGCTGTAAGACGGATATTTTTGTTTGTGCGCAATCCATTGAGCACCGTAAAAGTTCCAGTACCCCCACCTATTGTTACTATTTGTTTTATTTTACGTATGTCTGACATTTGTTAATGAAATTACTTGTGCAAAATCAGCAGCTACAAGCGATGGTATATCTCCAAACTCTGATATATGAGCACTTGCAATTTCAAAGGCTTTTTTACTAAGCGAATAACGCAATGCTGTACTTTCTATCAATCTAGACATTTGTATTGACAAACATTTTATATCACCAACATCACAAACAAGAACAGATACGTCATGTGTAAAGATATCTCCAATCACACCAGCACTTGTTACAACCATCGGCACTTTTGCAAGCGCGGCCTCTATGTATGTACGTCCATACCCCTCGTATGAACTTGTTTGTATAAACGCATTTGAACTATGCAATATATCAGACACGTCTGTACGAGCTCCTAAAAAAACTACCCTATCTTTTATATCTAACTCTTCTACGAGTGTTATAAGTTTCTTTTTCATTGACCCATTACCAACGATCACAAGCCCTACTGGATAGTGCTTATTTTTAAGAGACGCTACAACACGAATAGAATCCTCAAACCTCTTTTCTTTTTCTAAACGACCAACAGTAGTAATAACAAAACTAAACGGTGTTTTTGGTAAAACATTTTTTGTTACAGTGTTATTTTCAAAATATGAATCAATATCTGGGACTATTGGAATTACAACTGGCTCAACAATACTACTACCATACCTCTTTATAAGTGACTGACTAACGCGATTAGATACAGTTCGAATACCGTCCGCACGTAGCAATACAACATCTGCCATATGTACTCTGATTGAGTTTTTATACGACTCTTTTGCAAAAAAAGGTGAGCAAAAGTCTGTATGTACCTGAATATGCAATTTTACTTCTGTATCACGGACAGCACGAACCGCCACACGACCATGTTCAAATGGATCTTGCGATGACACTAATTCGATATTGTATTTTGAGATAATTTCTTTTGCCTTTCGAGTAATCATTCCAAGTGTCAGCATACGACCAACTGGTGTAGGAAATGATTCAACACTATGTAGAAAAAGTTTTCCATCATTTTCGTCTATAGTATCTTCTCCTCGCGATACAATATGCAACTCACCTATAGATTCAGCGTATTTACGCATACGCTCTCTAACTGAGCTGTTTTTATCAAAGATATCTGGGTCGTTTGAGATAAAAAGTACTTTCATATATAAGTATGGTATATCGTATAAAATATACTACAACTAACTAAAATTAACCGCTTCAGTTAATACTTTTAATGTATCTGTCATTAACACGTCTAGCGAAAAACGTTCTGAAGAAGCAACTGCATTTTTTGACAATCTTGTACTTAATCTATTGTCATCGAGTACTAACGAAATTGTTTTTGCTAATGTTTCTGTATCTCCATCTGGAACAAGAAGTCCATCTTCCATATTCGTTATAACTTCTGAGTTTCCACCAACAGCAGTTGCAATTGTTGGTACACCAACCATTTGTGTTTCAATCAAAATATGCGACAAACCTTCGTAGGAAGAGTTAAGAACAAACATACTTGAATGTCTCATAACAGAAATAAGGTCTTTATGCGAAAGTGTTCCTGTAAAAATACTTCTGTTGTTAAGCTTTGCTTTTGCATATTTCTCCAAAGACTCACGTTTCGGTCCGTCACCTACAACCACTAAAACAACATTTGGTACTTTTGAAATTGCGTCAATTACCTTGTCTATTTTTTTCCATTCAACAAGCCTTCCAGCAGTCATTACTATCGGTTTTTGTATCTTAAGTACTGTGTCAGGAATTATTCCGTTATTTTCTATTTGGACAGAGTTAAATACAACTTTTATTTTTTCGGACGATACACCCCACGATGTAACAATGTTTTTTAGATATTTACTAGGTGTAATCACAACTTGCGCACGGAGCGCAACGCGTGTCTGCACAGTACGAAGAAATTTTACAAAAAATGTTACTTCTTTTTGTTTTGTAAATGCATCAAGACCTAACGTTATGCCAAACCTTTGTCGACCCTGCTCCCAAGCGTAGTCTCCAACAATCTTCACAACAAAAGGTTTATTCAAAAACCACGCAGCAATACATGCTGGCAAACCAACAGACACCGGGTCTAAAGCAAGAACAACATCAGCATTTTTAAGCAAACGGAAGATATGTACAAAATATACAATATGCCTAATCAATTTCGGCAAGTGTTTTACATCTGCAAACTTCACAACCTCAACAGAAACCCTATGACTTGGAAAGTTTTCATTTAACAATTTTGAATATGTTGCGGGTCCGCCAATTTCAGGCGGATATAATGGAGTTGCTATTACAAGTTTCATATTTTTAATTTAAGCTGTCTAAATACTATTTAGAATACAGTACATGTCGTGTGCAATATAATCCCAATTATACTTTTCTTTAACAAGTAACTTTGCATTGTTTGTTACTTTATCAATTGTATTTTTATTCTTTACAATTTCAATAATTGTTTTTACTATCTGATCGGGAGAATTTTTGTTAACAGCCCAGCCGGTTGTATTTTCATTTGGGTTCAATCTAGAATCAAAAAGAAAATCTGAAATCCCACCCTCTTGTGTTGCTATTACAGGCAGCCCAACTGCCATTGCCTCAATAAATGAATTACCCATACCCTCACTACGGCTTGGTCTTATGAAGATATCACATTCTGCAATTCGTTCAGGTAGTTGTCCGTGATCAATATACCCAGCAAAATTAACACGTTTTTCTACACCAATATCATAAGCCAATGCACGCAGTTTGTTTTCATCGGGACCAATACCATATATATAAAAAGAGATATTTTTAGGAAGTGTAGCTAATGCACGGATAATGTCATCTATTGCATTTTTTTCTACAAGTCGAGACGTTGTTACTAGGCGAATATTACCTGATTTTTTTTGCTGTTCTTTTCTCGCCATTACCAACGAATTGATTCTTTCTGATGAAAACATGCTTATATCTACACCATTTGGAATTACATCCGGTATACCACCAAAACCAGCACGTACTGCCCATTCAGCAAGAAACGTAGAAATAACCTGCACACGTTTTGCATGCTTAAAACCATACCTAAGCAACTTACCGAACACAGCAATACGTTTTCTTTTAAAAACATGTTCAAAAGGATCTCCTTCTTGAAGAGTTAATACATAAGGCACCGACAGACCGAGCAAACGTAGTATCGATACCGGGAATAACATATAACTCATCATCACCCAAAAGACATCAAATCTATATTTTTTATGTAATGAAAATGCGACAATCACAGCGCGGGGAATAAATAAAAACTTACTAACAAAATTAGATCCGTTGCCAATTCTATGCACAAAAACATTACCAATACGTTCGGTACGAACCTCCCCAGAGAAACGCAATGTAAGCATGTGAAATATAATCTCTTTGGTATTTATTCTGTCTGTAATTTTTTTAATAGCAACCTCTGCTCCACCAACATGCGGATAATATGCTAGTGAAAAAATTAATACATTTCTCATTGTATATATTTTAAAATATAATCATTTAATTTCTTTTTTGGCGACCAGCCGAGAGTGCGTATTTTTGATGTATCTATATCAGAACCCATTCTGTTACCAGGCACTGTATCTCCCATAATAATTTTACCGCCAAACATTTTTGCAAGTTCGAGTATCGAGTACTTTTTTTCAGACCCAATACCAAAATTATCGCCAACACCTCTTAGCCCAACCAAAACCAGACCATCTATAATATCATCAACATGTGTAAAATTTCTTTCTTGAGTTCCTGGAGCGTTTACTACCAAACTATCGCCAGAAAATATTCTTTGTTTGAATATTTCAACCACTGTTCCGTATTCACCAGATCGTTCTCCAGGACCATACACGTTGTAAAAATATGTTATCGCATAATTCAGCCCGTACCATACACCATAATTTTTAACTAACTCTGTATTCGTTGTTTTTGTCCACGCGTACGGACTTTGATAACGTCCCAAACCAGAATTATCAAATTTTGTTGATGAACCAGCATAAATTAGTTTGCAACCACGCAGTCTACAAAACTCCAAAACTCCAAAAGTTCCTGTTTTATTTAAATCAAACACAATACCAGGTTCTTTTAAGCTTTTTTCAACACGAGAATATTCACCAAGATGATAAACAATATCTGGTGTCTCTGGAATATGTTTTTCAATATCCTTTGTGTGCCCTTCGCGATACTCTACACCTTTTATATGGTTATCCTTACTGCCAGTAAAGTAGTTATCTAACGAAATTACTTTATTACCATCTTTTAAAAGTTGTTTACAAAGGTGTGTTCCTATAAATCCAGCTCCACCAGTCACGAGTATCGTTTTTTGTTGATTTTGCATGTTTTGATGATTGTACAGCTATAATACTGCAAATGCCACAATCGAAACAGAGAGTATGCTTATCAACAATATATGAAAAAGATCCTCTTTGTCATTTGTCTTTGCAGATATAGTATTTGCAACAGCAACAGATGTACCAACGTGAGCCCCCGCGAATTCTGCCTTAACAGACTTCGCGGGGGCTAGTATTGCTGTAGCACCATATTGTTTTGTTTTATTATCTGATACTTTTACTACTTTCTCAGAGCATTTGCTCTGTCTATTATTACAACCAACAATTACATTTGAAGGTTTCAAAAATGTTTCTTTATTCTTACTAGAATATAATGCTGCAATTTTATTATTTGGATATAAAAGCTCTACGTTATTAGATTCTTTTAATTTTGTTATTTGATATGCAAATAACACATTTGTATTTGGCAACATAATTGTTCCATTTGGAAATATAAAAGTATCTGAGCCAGACCTTAGTTCCCATAAAGACAGATTCAATTTATATTTTGAGCTGTTGTTTATATTTATTCCATTACTATTTACAGAATGAATTTTTACTAATGCTCGGTGAACACTAACAACAACACTACTCTCCCCACTTCCCAGACCATAGACGGCAGTTGCAGTGACTAGATATTTACCTGGTATTTTATAACTCTTAAACACACTTGAACTATCAGACTCTGAGCCGTCTCCAAATGCAAAATGTACTGGTAGTTCTTTATATACAAACCCTTTAGAATTATATACAAATGCTGAAAACTTTATTTCTGTACCAGCAGTAACAGACATATCCTTACCTATATTTAAAAATATCTTTGGTATAGGTATATACGACGCAGGTCCGTACGTGTGATGTACTTGTTTTTGTGTTGTTGATGAAAAACTATTTACTGAATTAGTACTGTTCGATACTACAGTTTTTAACTTATTCTTAGTTTTCTTATTGCACGATGACAATAAACCATTTATTACGTTTTTCTTACGTGGAGTTGACGTTGCTGTAACCCAACCAATGCTAGTTAACTGTGCTGTTTGTTTTGTTGAATTACTACCGCCAAGCAAACACCAGTTTTTACCAGAAACAACGCTATCTACGACTTTTGACTCAGAATTGCGTAGCACCAAATCCTCCCCTGAATTAGACAAGCTTTTTTTATATACAAAATCTGCAACAACACCATGTATCAAGTTTTTATGAGTTCGCTCAAGTAAAAAATACCCATTAGGTTTAATAGATAAACCTTTTGTAAAAATAATGTTCGGGGCGCCGTCTTTTGCAACAAGTGACCAGCCAGACAAATTAACTGTTTTTGACCCTACATTTTTTAACTCAATCCATTCGGCTCTTGAATTTTTCACTGTTCCCATCCACGCTATCTCATTTATCCTTACGCTAGCAGACGCAATAAACGGTACAGAAAAAACAATAACGAGTAAAAATGTTTTCTGTATGAACAATCTACGCATTACCTTTTAAAATATCTTTAAGAGTTTTTTCAGGGACTTCAAACGGCTCTTTTTTCCCAGACGAAAAATTATTGTTCTGTTTTATACTATCGTTTATTTTTTTAACGTCTGTATTTTTGTTTATTGTTGAACTATTGTTATTTTTTTGATGTCCTGATACACCGGTCTTAATATCCTTGTTTATATTATTTTTTGATTTTTCTAAAATATCAGCCAACGTGCTTTTTAGATCGTTTTGTTTTTGAATGTTTACGCTCGATTTTTCTGGTTTATTTTTTTTCGCAATAGAACGTAACGTTTCTTTAAGTGTTTCTGATGTTTTTTCGTATACACTATTTGATTTGTCTTTTGAAATATTGTTAAACAACGGTTTAGTTTTGTTAACCACATTATTCGGTGTTTTTGTGCTCGAGCCATTAGTGTTTTGCGTTTTATTAAAATTATCTGCATTTTGTGTTTTGTTTTTTGGATGTTGTGGAGTACTTGAAATTACAGTTGACGCTAGCTCCTTGTCTACAAAATCTTCAACATCTCCTCTTTTGTGACCAAACTTACTTCTTGATGAAGTAACCACATCACCCTTAAAAGTCTCCAATGGTGGTTCTATCGGGGCTATTGTAAGAGCTGAAAACGGCCTAGAACCAATGCCGTCAATCATTAACGTTAAGTACACTTGTGCAAAACCAAGATTTACCAAATCCTCTTTTGTAAACTCTGGTAAAAACACCGTTTCAAGTACCTCAGCGTCAAATGGACCAACACGAAAGACAACAGTTGTTCCAACGTTTCCAAAAACAGCCTCGCGAACCTTTTCCTCCATTTGTTCTATGTATTGATGAGCAATTATTAAGTTAAGTTTATATTTCCTTGCTTCGGAAAGAATGTCTGCAAAGGTTTCGTTTGCAAAGTTCTGAAACTCATCAACATAAAAATAAAAATTAGGAAGATTTGCCAAGTCATTTCCTGTAATATCCGCGCGACTCATTGCAGCCAAAAATATACGCGTTGTAATCATAGAGCCTAGCAACTGCATGTTTGTATCTCCAATCAACCCTTTTGAAAGGTTAATTATCAAAATCTTTTTATTGTCCATCATTTCACGTATATCAAATGATGATTTAGACTGACCAACAATATTCCTAATCAACGGATTGCTTGTAAATTGTCCGATTTTATTTTGTATTGCTGGAGTTGCTTCTTGTACATACCTATCTGTATAACCAGCAAATTCTTTTGTCCAAAAATCCTTAACTAGAGTGTCTTTTATGTTGTTTACAACCAACTTTCTATACACTTTATCCGTATACATACGATTAACACCAAGAAGTGTTGCTCCAGGGTATTCAAGCAACGCAAGCAGTGTGTTACTTAAAATATATTCCATCCTCGCGCTCCACGCATCTACCCATATTTTTTTAAATGTTGCCATTAGTCCAGAAACAACTAAGTGACGTTTATCGTAACCAACATCTTCCATTACGTTAAACGCAATAGGATTTTCCATATCAAAAGGCGCAAAATAAACAACATCGTCTATCCTGTCTTTTGGAATATACTCTAATAGTTTTTCTGCAGTACCTCCGTGCGGGTCTATAAAAGCAATCCCTTCACCATTACGAATATCTTGAATTGCCATATTTTCAAGAAGTGTAGATTTACCCATACCAGTTTTACCAATAACATACATGTGTTTTGAACGGTCTTTTTGCTTGATTCCAAAAGGAACGCGTTTCCCACGGGCGTCTGTTGCTGCAAAATATGTTACGCGGTCTGGATTTTCCATTATGTATTAGTATACCTCAACACAAAGAACAAAAAATGTATTTAACTTAACAAAAAACTTATGCTATTGGAGATATTTTATTATTTTTAGTTTCTTCTGTATCTTCTGCGCTTTCAACACTTTTAATATCATTTACTGAAGAGATTTTTTGGGCACGCGACCTAAGCAACAGTCCTATTCCAAGAACAATAAGCCCAAGAGTCGAGAAAATATAAACATACCATTCGACTGGTATTCCTATAAATGATGTTAACGTTATTAGGATTCCAACTAGAATTAAAGTGCTTTCAGAAGACATATTTAATATAAGATTAATTATTTAATAGTAGTGTATCAATTAGAAACAATGACCACAAACTCACCACGAACCTTGTCTGAATGCTGTGAAAAATAATCAGCAACATATTCTGCAGTTCCTGCTACAACTGCCTCGTGAATTTTTGTTAGTTCTTTTGCAACAACAACCCTACGGTCATCAGGAAGTACTTTTACAAGCGAAGCAAGAGCTTTCTCTATTCTATGCGGAGACTCATAAAACACAACTGTATATTTACTATCTGCTATTTTTTCAAAAAGTGTTTGACGACCTTTTTTGTGAGGTAAAAACCCAAGAAACAAAAATTCTGTTTCTTTAATTCCTGCTATAGATAACGCAGCAGCAACAGCAGACGGTCCTGGAATTGTTTCTATGCGAACGTCTGGTAATTTATCAGTTACAAGCGAAACAAGTTCACTTCCAGGATCTGATATTCCAGGAGTTCCTGCGTCTGTAACAAGAGACACATCAATACCGTCTGAAAGTAATTTCAGAATTTTTAAACCAGCAGTCCTAGCATTTTTAGCATGGAACACTAGCAACGGCTTACTTATCTCATAATGAGAAAGAAGTTTACTCGTAACACGAGTATCTTCACATGCAATAGTTCCAGATGACCTAAGTGTCTCAAGCGCGCGAAGTGTAATATCACCCAAATTACCTATTGGTGTTGCTACAATTGATAACGTACTCATACTAAACACTCTACACTACACAACAACATACGCTAACTTGACCAGAATTACGTTTTATAGCATCCTACAAATCAGAAAGTAGTTTGAATAGCAGCGGCAACTTAAGGAGGAATAAATGCTCATTAAAACACAAGAGGACTCGTTCGTTGCTGGTGCTTCAGGACCAGCAGAAATTGACAGCTACGAGCCAGGTCTTAGGAACTGGTCGCTTGGAGGACTTAGGAATGACCAAAAGACAAAGATTAAAAGCGCTTTGTTTAAGGTACTTTCAGAGTTTGGTGCAAGACGTGTATTTGCGCCAAATGTTGCGCCTTCAAGTGCGGTAATTGTCGCGCAAAAACGTATTATGCGCGGCGAGGAAATATATCTTGATGGCGGCATAACCTTGTATAGAAACTCTTGTCTGCCAGCAGACGGAACGTTTTTGGAAGTTGGAGATACCTTCATTATGTCTGCCGCTGGTTGCCCCGTAATAGTGGCAACTGCCGCTGGCAAGATGATTGTCGCGCACGCTGGACGTGCCTCGCTGATAGACCAGCAAGCGATAGCCGGTGGTCACGCGAGAGCACACTACAGCGTAGTGCACTCTATAGTAGACGCTTTCCATCAACACGGAATAGCACCACACGACATACATATGTATGTAATGTTCTCTATTCCAAAAGAAGATTTCGTTCACCATTTAAACGACATGATTTATGGTGAACGAAACGCTGGGATAATAGGAGCCATCGACTCAAGATGGCCAAAATCTGTTGATGAGGAAAAAGAAGGCGAAACAACTCTCTGTCTAGAGACACTAGTTGTCGAACAGGCAGTTGAAGGAGGAGTTGTGAATATCACAGCAACAAATAACCTTTCTGAGCACCCCTCATTAACACACACGAGAGACCTCTTACCAAAGGATACTAGGAATCTCATAATAATAAAAAGAACAAAATAAAATAGCGACCCTTCGGGGTCGCTTTATTTTTTGTGTAGTTTAACAAACACAGTACAAATTATACTAATTTTTACTTATTAGCATATCCGAAACTTTATATATATCGCCAGCACCCATAGTCATAATCACATCATTTATGTCTGTATGTTTATTAAGATACGAAGATATTTCAGTAAATGAATTTACAGCAGAGGCTTTTGTTCCATTTTTAACAATACTTTCAGCAAGTATACTGTTTGAAATTGTACCGTCATCGACTTCACGAGCCGCATATATTGGCGCAATAACAACCTCATCTGCACTACTAAATGCCATTGCAAAATCGCCTAACAAATCACGGGTACGACTATACAAATGCGGATGAAATGCGACTATTATTTTACCTTTTGTTTTTGCGCGTAACGCTTCAAGAGTTGCACGTATTGCTGTTGGATGATGTGCGTAGTCATCATACACATCGGCACCTTTTTTTGTTTTTCCTTTATATTCAAAACGACGCCAAGTACCATGGAATGTAGACAAAGCAGATACAATAACTTCGTTTGAAATATTTGGAATAATAAAACGCGCAGCAGCAGACGCAGCACGTGCGTTCATTTTGTTAAACTCACCAGGCAACAAAAGCTCTGGTATTTCTTCTTTAGTATAATCAATAACAGGCACTGTAATACCATTCAATAATGGAATTATATTTTTATTTGATGTATCTGTAATTAAAACACCACCAGGCAGAATATTACTTATCGCCTTACGAAAAGTATTTTGTAATTCCAATAATGATTTAAAATAATCAGTATGATCCCACTCTAAGTTATTTATAATTAACACCGTTGGTGACAATTCAAGCAAATGATTGTTATACTCACACGCCTCTACTACAAACAAATCAGAATCACCAGCTAAATAATTCGAATTAAAATCACGTACTATTGACCCGACCACAGCAGTTGGTTTTGCACCTGCTTTATTCAAAACATACGCGAGCATTCCTGTTGTGGTTGTTTTTCCATGAGTTCCAGAAACTGCTATTGTTTTTTTATCAGCAGACACTTTACCAAGCATTTGGAAATAAGAATACTGCACAATTCCGAGAGCGTCTGCGCGCGTTCGTTCCGAACTATCTGCTGGAACAGCGTCACTATAAACAATTGCGTCTGCATCCTCTGGAACATTACTAGCTTGTTGTGTTGTAAAAACCTGGATATTTCTTTTTCTAAGCATTTCTGTTGTTGGGGAATCATCTCTATCAGAACCTAAAACAGACACACCTTCGTGTGATAAAAGTTGCGCAAGTGCCGACATACCAACACCACCAATACCTATGAAATATACTTTTTTATAATCTTTCCAATTCATCTGCATACTCTAACACCTCAATAGAATCTACGCCTTGTGGAAACAACATAGCAACTCTACTACGAAACAACGCGGAATCTTTTGTTATAACAAAGCGAGTTATTCCTGTACCAGTTTCATAATCTGGGAACTGCTCCTTTACACGCAAAGCAACAGAACCAGCTGGGTCAACTATCCGCACATTTAAACCAAGAACTCGCTCAAATAGGTGGGTTACAAGTGGATAATGGGTGCAGCCAAGTATTAAAGTATCAAACGATTTTAACTGAACATTTGAAAATGCGTTTTGTATTATATTTTCTATCTCTTCTTCTGGTGCGCCAAATTCTATTGCTCCAGCAAGATCTGGAATATCAATAGTTTGTATATCCTTACCAAGCATGTGAAATTCGTTCTGATATATACCAGAACGAATTGTTGTTGGGGTTGCGCACAAAAGAACTCTTTCTTTTGAATTACGGAAACTATTAACTGTCGGACCAACCATTTCAACCAGTCGTTCGTTAGATAGATTAAGTACATCAAACATAGACACAACAAGAGACGCAGAGACGCTATTACAGGCTGATACAATTCCGTCTACATTTTTTGATTGTAAATATCGAATAGAATTTGCTGTTAATTTTGATAATTTATCTTGTGTTTTTTTACCGTATGGTGCGTTTTTTATATCTCCAATATAAAGCACGTCTACCAAAGGAAGTCTCTCACGAATTGCACGCAATACAGACAAACCACCAGACCCTGAATCAAATACACCTATCATTTTATATAATTACGTACCAGGTTAGTAAACTGTTCACCTCTGTCATATTCATTTTTGAACATACCAAAAGAAGCAAACGCTGGGGAAAGCACCACCGTATCACCAGGTTCAGCAATAGAAAATGCGTTATCAACGGCGTCACTTAAAGTTTTGTGTACGACACTCTCTGGAAACTCTTTACTAATAGTTTCTGTTCCAGACCCAGCGATAAACACAACGCCCTTAACACTAGATAACACAGACATTAACGTACTCATATTTAACCCTTTATCTTCTCCGCCAACTATCAAAATAGTATTTTGTATACCAAGAGCACCAAGAGCTGCAAGTGTTGCTTCTGGAGTTGTTGCCGTTGTGTCGTTGTATATACGAACACCTTTTTTCTCTGCTATAAACTCCAACCTTCCAGCAACGCCAACAAACTCTTCAAATACTTTTCGACTTACAGAATCATCTATATCTAAAGAACGCGCAACAGCAAGAGCTAAAGCCGCATTGTATTTATTATGCATACCAAGCATTTGTAACTTCCACTCCTTTGGAAAACTTGTTTCGTCTGCGATTATTACGTTTGAAATTATGTTTTCACCATACGCCTCTATTATTGTAGGAGCACACTGTCCTCCGATAACAAATGTGTCATCTGGATTTTGATATAAAAAGATATTTGATTTATCTGAGAGATAAGCTCCCGGGTCGTTTTTGTAATAATTAATATGGTCTTGATAAAAAGTTGTAAATACAGATATGTTTGGCGATATAGATGCTTCACCCAACCCCTGACACTGCCATGAATCTAGTTCAAGTACTGCGATTTGCTTTTGAGTAACTTTAGACAACAATCCTAAAGTAGACACGCCGCGTACATTTCCACCAATTACAGCCTCAATACCAGCAGCCTTAAGAATTTCATACACAAGATGCGTCACTGTTGATTTTCCACGAGTTCCAGTTATACCAACTGTCTGTACCCCTGACAATTCCATGAACAAGTCAGCACTCATTCGCACAGGTATTCCATCTTGTTTTGCTTCTTTAATATATTTAGAATCTAAAGGAACGCCAGCCGCTTTCAAGACCAAGTCTCTGTCTTTGAAATCTTCTAGCTTATGTTCGCCAAGTACAAATTTTATATTTGAAAAATGTTTTAGAGCATCTACAGATTCTGACAACTCCTCAGGTGTTTTTAAGTCTGTGATTATTAAATCAGCACCACACTCTGCCAAATACCTAGCATCACCAACACCACGCCCAAGCACACCAAGCCCCATGACTGTGATTTTCTTACCCTTAAAAAAAGACGTTACATCCATTAACACATATCCTAGTACCGTTTTCGATTTTATGCTAGTTACACAAATGAGTTGTTGTTGTATCGTTGTGTGTGAAAGGCAGTGTAGTTGACGATATTTTTATGATTTGATACGGAGATGTTTGGGATTGAGCTACAATACATGACTTGTCTGGTTTGGTAATTACTATTGAAACAACACGTTTATTTAACAAATCTCGCACGTTCGATACAGTTATGGAATATCCTCCAGTTGGCTCTGTACCTGCAAAAATTGCCATTATTTTATTTTCTGAAAAATCTATCTTAGGTTTTTCTGGCACTGAAGTACCTGTACCAAACAGTTTTTTCCACAACTTATTTAAATCATTTTTATTATCAATCAAATAATTTACCCGTTCTTTGATAGGGGCGTATGCACCACCCATAATCACTGACGTAACTACAGAGGCTTCATTTTTAACATGTGTTTGGGCTATTTTATTTTGTACTGGCTGAGCAATATTTGCTTCTGTAAAAAACAGGAAGCTACCTATAAATACTGCGCCTGCTGCCATACCACCCAAAATTAACAAATCTTTCATATACAAATAAGTATAGCAAGCTCTACACTATATTTTACATAAACCACACACACAAAGTGTATAACGAAAAAAGAAAGAAACAGAACTAACAACGTTTTGTGCGAGTGCTAGGATTTGAACCTAGGACCTCTCCCTTATCAGGGGAGTGCTCTAACCAACTGAGCTACACTCGCATATCCTATATATCGTTTACCAATTACGACAAAAATAACACGTGTGTTGCGATAGTAACAGATATTTCACAGTACTACCAGTACAGACCATATGTTGTATTAAAATACTTAAATTACTACCAATGTTTAGACGTAATACATGTAATACAAAAAGAACGTGACAATACGTCACGTTCTTTTTGTATGTGTTCTCTTGCATTCCGCCTATTCGTCGTCAGGATGTCATATGAGCACCCTCACGACACCGGTAACGCTTTCCGGCATCCGAGCACTGTTTAGGGACAAGTGCTATCTCCCATATGCACCAAGTGCATACATCGACAAGATGCTTCTTTCGAAGTCATCAATTCCATTTGGATATGATCCACGACCAGCTTCCGCTAGCCGTGCCTTGTTACGACTTAGTCCTTGTCACTGAATTTACCGTAGTTCCACACGAGGTGGAATTTCGGGTACCCCCAGCTCCCT
>CAYYQT010000002.1:0-22890 GCA_964473795.1 uncultured Candidatus Saccharibacteria bacterium
TAGCAATTATAAAATAAAAAAATGATATTTTTAGCATCAATCCCGCGCTCTGGCTCAACATTACTGGCATCATTGTTAAATCAGCGTGATGATGTTTACGCAAGCCCTACAAGTAATTTATGTGACACAATAGGCACTGCGTTTGTCCTTGTTGAAGTCTGACTTCAACGAACTACATGTTGCCGTACTAAAAACAGACGGAACACTCTGGGCATGGGGTGATAACGGTAATGGACAGCTCGGAGACAACACTGTAGTAAACAAATCCTCACCAATTCAAGTTGGTGCACTTACTACATGGAGTTCTGTTGCTGCTGGATATTTTCATACCTTAGCACTAAGGAAATAAGGTTATTTTTTGGTAAAACCAGCAGATGCCGAAGGTATCTGCTGGTTTGTGTTTTAGATTTTACGGTGTTTGCATTTTGGTTACTTGCTAACCGTGTTTTGCTGCGATACTCTAGCTAGTGGATAGAGTATTTGTTTGTTGAAATCAGGAAAAAGGAAAGTGGCAATGAGGAAACATATATGTTTGGTAATTCCTCCGTCATCTTTTCTTTTAGATGACAGGGTTTTTATGTCGCTTGGTTTATTAAGCATTGCGGCTGTTCTGGAAAAAGACGGTTGGGAAGTAGAGGTTCTTGACTTGTCTGGCGTTGAAAATTACATAAAGGTTGTTGGCGTATATCTGTCGACATCAAAAGTTAAGACTATTGGTATTACGGCTACTACGCCGCAAATACCAGCAGCGGTTCGTATTTCAAAAAAAATTCGTCAAAACAAAAAAATAAGAGTCATCGTTGGTGGTCCGCATGTAACCCTCGTCAATTCTGCGTATAAACTTGAGAAAAAACGTGGTGTTGAAGGACGTGCAACTCACGAAATGGAATGCCTTAAAGCCTCCTTTGACGTGTTGGTTGCTGGCTCTGGTGAAAGGGCTATTTTCGATGCTCTTTCTATTGGAAGTGGCGTTGTAGACGCTGATGACAAAACGTCAGAGTTGTTTATGACGGACAAAGCGGTTGATGACCTGCCGTTTCCAGCAAGACACTTGGTGGACGTTGAAAGCTACAACTATGAAATAGACGGTGTCTCTGCATTGTCTTTAATAGGACAGTTTGGGTGTCCGTTTGGTTGTAGTTTTTGCGGCGGGCGCCTTTCGCCAACATTCAGAAACATAAGAACAAGAACACCAGAAAAGGTAGTTTCTGAAATGGTACATATGTACCATAAGTATGGAACGTGTGGCTTTATGTTCTATGACGACGAGCTAAATGTAAACAAGAAAATGATTGAGCTTATGGATTTAATATCCAAAGCTCAAAAAAAGCTCCGCGTTAAGTGGATGCTTCGAGGGTTCATTAAGTCCCACTTGTTTACAGAGGTACAAGCAGTGTCAATGTATCGAGCGGGGTTTCGGTGGATACTCGTTGGCTTTGAGTCGGGTTCTCCTAGAATATTGGAGAACATAAATAAGATTGCGACCGTCGAACAAAACACCAGTTGTGTTCGGATGGCGCATGAAAACGGACTAAAAGTTAAGGCTCTTATGTCTGTTGGTCACCCGGGGGAATCAAAAAGAACTATAGAGGATAGTTCTGATTGGTTATTGTCTGTAAGACCGGATGATTTTGACGTTACAATAATAACGCCATATCCTGGAACTCCATACTACGACAATGCTGTGCGTGGGTTGTACAGACTTGGTATGTGGAGTTATGTCGCAAAGTCAGGGGATAGGCTACACCAGTATTGTGTAGACTATACGAAAACACCTACGTATTACAAAGGTGTTCCTGGAAGGTATGAGTCGCACGTCTTTACGGACTTTATTTCTTCAGATGAGCTCGTTATGTTACGAGATTCATTAGAAGAAAAAGTGAAGACGGAGCTTAATATAAGCTTTGGTCCTGGTGTTGATATGAAGCAGTATGAACACTCGATGGGTCAGCACGCAAGGCTCCCAATCTTTTTACTGAAAACAAACAAAAGACCTCGCGCTTAAAAGCGCGCGGTCTTTCTTTTTAATATTACGCCAAAGACTTAGTTTGTTGTGATATACATATTGTTAACTAGAGTTTATAATTGACTGAACGTATGTTAAAAAACTTCTTAAATCAAAATAATCATGGTTGAAAATAGTAACAAAAAAATGGTGTTTTTAGCTTCGATACCTCGTTCTGGGTCTACACTGCTAACGTCGCTGTTAAACCAGCGTTCAGACACATACGCAAGCCCAACAAGTAACCTGTGTGACACAATGGGTGCTGCCTTTGTGTCTTGGAGTGAAAACGTATCTACTAAAACCAGCGGTGCGACACAGTCTGATATAGACCGTGTTCTTAAGGCTATGATGGACGCAAGGTATGATACAGATAAGACAGTGTTTGATAAATGGCGTGGTTGGCCAGAACCACATGTAATAAAAACAATGGACAGGATTTGTGATGTAAAAATAATCGCAACTGTCAGACCTATTGCCGAAAGTTTGGCTTCTTTTATAAGAGTTGCAAAACCTAAAAGCGCAGAGGATTTTATAAAGAATGACCTTTTAGCAAAACTGGTTTTTAAATCATATGCAGCACTTAAGGCTGGTTATGAGGCGTATCCAAATAAGTTTCTATTTATTGAGTATGACGACTTGGTCGGGAGTACGCAAAAACAAATGGATAGAATCTCTGATTTTGTGGGACTTCCAAAGTTTGAACATGATTTAAATAACATTAAAAAGAGTGAAGAAAAAGATTTAGCTAATGGTATAGACAGCTTACACGAGCTGCGTCCCACTGTGTCACGTTTGCAGTATTCGCCAAAAGACGTTCTTGGTGAAACTCTCTTTAATTACTATCAGGGTGGTGAATTTTGGAATGATAAACCAGAGCCAGTACGAAAAATAGATGACCTAGACTTACAGCTTGCCGCATCGATACAAGGTAACTTTGAGGAGGCAGAGAGTATATCTAAGAGGTTGTTAAAAGAACGTCCAAACTGTAATCGCGTTGCGTTTAATGCTGGATGGTTTTCTCTTAAGAATGGGAAACTTCAAGAAGGACATAAACTTTTAGACCGTGGACGAAAAGAAGGTGTTTTTGGAAATCAGTTTTGTTCAAATCGCCCAAAATGGAATGGAGAAACTGGTGTTACGGTAATACTTAACTTGGAGGGTGGTCTAGGAGACCAGATTCATGGTTTTCGTTTTGCTCATGATATACAAAACAAAGGTAACAAAGTCATAGTCGCATGTTCTTCTGATTTGGCGCCTATTTTTGCTGACCAATTTACAACAGTTCAACATGAGGCTGCTTGTGGTGTGTTCCATGACTATTGGTATCCATCTATGTCTGCAATAATTCCTCTTGGTTATGAGTGTAAGGATATTAAAGGCACTCCGTATATAAAAAGAACAGCAAAAACAATTCCTGGACGTATTGGTTTGCGTTGGTCTGGTAATCCAAATTTTGAGCATGAACAGCATAGATTGTTTCCTTCTAGGTTGATGTTTGATGCGGTTAAAGGGTATGACAGTGTGTCGCTGCAGCGTGACTCTGGTACAAAACTAAAACCTTTATCTACGAAACAGGCAGATGTACATGACTGGGAAGCGACAAGAAAATCAATAAGTGAGTGCGAGCTTGTTATAACTTCTTGTACGTCTATTGCACATATGTCTGCTTCTATGGGTGTAGAAACATGGGTTGTAGTTCCTGTTCTTCCGTATTACTTGTGGGCGTTTCCAGGAGACAAGTCTCCATACTATGACAGTGTTACTCTGTTTAGACAGGAAAAGTACGGAGATTGGGAAGCACCATTTGCCGCAATACGTTCTGAACTAGAAAAAAGAAACCTAAAAAACAAATGAAACTTCATGTAATACTTAGAATGCACGATTTGGGAGATGTCCGTTTGCATGAAAAACGCATTAAACCCGTAGGAAAACCTGAAATAGTTCGAAGGTGCACAAATTCGTTGTTTAAATCAATTCGTTCCTATGGTAATGATGTTTCTTTGGACATACTCGATGACCATTCAACAAATGAGACGCGAAAAATTGTTGAACAAATGTCATCGGATTTAAATCCTACATTTCACGAGATGGAGTTAAGTGGTAACAATTTCTCGTTACTTACAGCTTTTGACATGATGCGCAAATCAACAGCAGATATGGTGTACATGGTAGAAGATGACTTTTTGCACTATGAAAATGCGATTACAAAAATGGTAAGAGCTTATGAAAGATACACTGAATTAACGGGGCAATCTGTTGCTATACACCCATTTGATGATCAAGACAATTATAAACCAGAGTGCGCTACTCCTTGCAGACTAACTTATGTTGATGGTGATTTATGGAGAACAAATGATTATTGCACGGGAACTTTTGCAACAGCACCTAAAACAATAGCTGAAAACTGGGACGTGTGTTATAGGCTTGCTCATGACTATGGAATCGACCCAGAAGTTAGAGAGGATAATACAATTTCGTTGATTTGGCGTAATCACACAAACTTGTTCTCTCCAATTCGTTCACTTGCTATACATATGGGTGACCCTATTAACGTTAAACATGAAGGTTTAGATAATTTATGGAACAAAAACAAATTAGAACATGACGGTTAGTGTCTAGTTATATGAAAAATCTATTGTAAATTACGGTAGTTATCTACATATGCGTGGATAGTTCACTACTATATTTTCAATTCTCGTTTATAATGAAAAACAATGATTACAAAAATTTGGAATATTGTTAAATACAATAACGCGTTACCAATAGCGATTTCGATTATCGTAGCAAGTTCTGGAGTTGCTTTTGCTGCAACAAACGACACTGTTCGTGGACAATTTATATCAGAAAAAACAACAGTGCGTTCTGTAGATAATAGTTTTATTTTAAACACTAACTTGAAGGCTTTTAATCCTAAACTTCAAATTGTTGCGATTAGTGAAGACAAACAGTTTTATTACGTTGCATATAAATATGACACTATTGCGATTACTGATTACGTTTGGGGTGAAAAAACAGTAAATGGAACGCTTTCCGTTTCAAAAGTAGTACTAGGGAAACAAGACCTTGGTGTATATGTTGCTGAACAGTTAAGACAAGATGTTGATTCAAAAATGGCATATTTGAACAGAGTACAAAAAATAGAGAAAACGCACGGCAAAACAGAAAAAATCGCAACAGTTGCTTACTCTGGCTTGATTGGGAAATTCCTTTCAACAAAAACAGAAACGTTTAGTAACTATAAACCAGTGAAAGTAGACAAAAAGGCTGAGCTAGCAAATGCAGAAGAAGCAAAAAATAGCGCAAAGGCTGCTGTTGCAAACGCTGTATCTAGCCAAATAGCATCTGTAATACCTACCAAAGCAGAAGTTAGACAAATCATAGAAAACAAAGTTGCTGAGCTTGTAGCACAAGAGAAAGTAAATCCTACTACTAATCAAACACCTGTTATAAACTTACAATCAGTAACTGGTAGCTCAAGTCAGTCTTCTGGTCAGAACAACACACCCGCTGCTAGCCCTGACAATAGTACAGCGTCAACAAGCCCCGCAGCAGTTGTTGCAAGTACGACTTTAGCTACTTCGACACCTACAGAACAAAATAGTTCTGGTACAGCGTCAACAAGCCCTAAGGTCTTACAGGACACAACACCACCTGTAATCACAATAACAAAAGGTACAGACTCACTAACTGTTGGAGACACATTTGTAGACGCTGGTGCAACTGCTACTGATGACGTTGATGGAAATGTCTCAAGTAAGATAAAAACTTCTAGCACCGTAGATACTACAAAAGCTGGAACATATGGTGTTACATATACGGTTTCAGACGCCGCTGACAATACAGCTTCGTCAACAAGACCTGTAACTGTTGTTGCTAAACCCGTGTCAGACACAACACCACCTGTAATCACAATAACAAAAGGTACAGACTCACTAACTGTTGGAGACACATTTGTAGACGCTGGTGCAACTGCTACTGATGACGTTGATGGAAATGTCTCAAGTAAGATAAAAACTTCTAGCACCGTAGATACTACAAAAGCTGGAACATATGGTGTTACATATACGGTTTCAGACGCCGCTGACAATACAGCTTCGTCAACAAGACCTGTAACTGTTGTTGCAAGTACGACACAAGCTACTTCGACACCTCAGTAATCAGTGGGTCAAAACAGATACTGGCCTTGGGTCATCGTTAGTTTAATACGATACATAGTAGAAATAAAAAAACATAACGACAGTCGTTATGTTTTTTTATTTCTACTTAGTCTATGAGTTTAACAACTAGGTGCTGCTATCGGTATCCATATATCATCTCCAGCAGGACCGTTCACACTTGATTCACTAGAACCGTTTTTGCCCATTGACCATATTGCTGTTGGTAGTGTACATGTATTTACGTCGTAGTTATTGTCATAGCACCATGGTCGACCCCAAGGGTCTGTTGCTGGTGGGTTTGACATGGAGTTGCTTGTTTTTAGTGCACTTACAACTGCATTCCACGAAACTGCGTCGCACGGGTTCGTGCAAGCACTACAGCTGTCAGTGTTTGGCGGATATGTATTGTGTGATTCAAGATATATTTCAAACGCTGTTCTAAACTGAACAAGTTCTGATTTTGCGGCTGAATCGTTTCCTTTTTGTCTAGCAACACTAAGAGATGCAAGTACTATTGCTGAAAGCATTCCTATAATAGCAATAACAACAAGAAGCTCTATCAAAGTAAATCCTCTATTGTTTTTCATGAAGACTGAATTAACCCCGCTGGAATGTCACTTGCTGGAGGTGCTTGCCATGGCAAAGGTTGGCTACTTCCTCCCATTATGCTTAATACAAAAATTGTTACCAATATCGCTGCAACAGTTGTACCTAGAAGTACGTATTGTGCTTGTCGTTCTGTTTTTGCAATTCCAAGTTTTTGTACAAGGCTTGTTAAGCTCTTTTTCTTCTGTACATTAACAGTCCTAGAAAAACCTCCTTCATCATCAAACTGAATTCCTTCCATATATTGTATAATGTATCACATTTGTAGTGTGTACATAGTGTGTATTGTGTTTATATATGTTTGTCCAGTATAGACATTGCACCATAAAGTCCAGAATAGTCTCCTAGCATTGCTCTGTATATTGGGGTTTTTTCTGGGTATATAAAAGGTTTGTTCTCAAGCGCTTTTTCTATGTCTTTAATACGAAAACCGTTGTCTTCATTCATTAGCGACCCTCCGAGTACAACAACGTCTGGAGACCAGTGCACTATTGTGTTCCATATTCCTACTGCCAAAATAGGTGTCAACTTATCCCAAATATCTCGTGAAATATCTTTTGGCTGTTTGTTGTATTTTTCTATCAATGACTTTCCGCTTACAAACGATTCGAGTGTGGTATTGTTTTCTATATCTATTATTTGGTGTCCAGGCTCATAACCAAAAGAGTGTTTGGTTATGGATTTATTTACAATACGCGTTCCTCCAACTCCAGTACCTATTCCAATATATGCAACAATATTTGCATCTGACCCAGCGCCAAAATTGGCTTCCCCTAGTCCAATCATTTCAGAGTCATTATGTACATGTACTGGTATTGAAAAACTATCGGAAAGCATTCCCCCAAAAGGAAACCCGTTCCACTTTGGTAAGTTTGGAAGCTTAAGTATTGTTCCGTTGTTATCAACTATTCCAGGAACACCACCAGATAATGCTGTTATTTTTTCACTTGCGGATATACTAGTAACAAGTTCTGTAAATCTTATAAAGGCTTCTTCTGGGTTTTGTGGTGTTTTTATTTTTTCTTCTGTTTCTATGGTGGAGGTGTCTGCTCGCGCAACGCGCATGTTTGTTGCACCGATGTCAAATACAATTCTGCTCATAAGCGTTTTTTAAAATCTACTATTAAAGGTACAGAGTTTGGGTCTATACTTCTTGATGTGGAGCTTGCAGACGCTGCACGTTCAAAATAAAATACACCATGAACGAGCTGTTCGGCACGCGTTTCACCAGTTAGTTTCACTGACAAAACATTTCTCCCGCGTTCTAGCATCAACTCTTTGAATATGTTCATTCTTTGTATTATTCTTTTGTCATCTTTTTCATCGCGAAGTAGTACAAAACGTAGTGTTTCAACTGTGTTTTTTGGAGCTGTTGTGTCTAGCGATTGCATGTCGTTATGGTTAAACTCGGGGAATACATTAGTAAACGATGGAGTTTTCCCTGTTTCGTTGAAACTTATTTTTGCATAGTATGCCAAAAAGCTGTTTACACGTGATGAATAAAATACAGGAATAGTATTTTGTATAGTTACGGCAAAAGCAGCAGCACTTTTTGTAATGGTGTCTTTATCAAATGATACTTTTTCTAAAGAGTTATATATTTCAGTTTTTCCAAGGAGTAAACTAATTGCTCGTAAAAAATAAAACAATGCATTTCTAGGTTGTAGTCCGTCTGGAATCGTTATTAGTGCAGTGTTGTTGTCGAGTGCAAATTTTAGAAGTTCTCCTCCAGATGTGATTATGGCAAGTGGAAAATTATGTTTTTGTGCAGCTTTCGCAAAAGATAATGTTTCTGCTGTATTTCCAGAGTATGATACTGCTATATATAATGTGTTAGGTGTAGTTATCTCTGGTAAATCATAATCTCTATGTACCGAAATACGTATTGTTGGGTCTAAAAAAGTTAGAGCGTCTCCTGGAAGTGCTGAGCCGCCCATTCCGCCAAGAACAATATCTGTGTATGTATCATCAAGTTTTCCAATTTGTGTTGGCAGCCATGTTAATTGTTTTTGCAGTATGTTGTACTCCATATTGTTATAATTAATGTAACATACGTATCGCACATTGCTTTGTAATTTATGTTTTCCACGTTTTTTGAATAGGTGTATCTAATTCTTACCGCTTACGCGGTATACTTTATATACAATGCGAGTTTCTGAAAAAGAATTAAAAGAATTTATACTGGATTCTGGTTTAGTGCCACGCAAGTATGTGGACAGTGCAGAAAAAGAAGCTAAAGAAAAAAAACAATCTATTGGAGATATACTTATCGCGCGTGGTTCTTTAACGGAAGATGCTTTGCGCAGAATTAAATCTTACGTGCTTGGTATGCCGTTTGTTAATCTGAAAGATATCCAAATACCTGTTGATGTTCTTTTGCTTATACCAGAACCAATAGCACGAACACATTCTATAATTGCATACAAACAAACAGATAAAGGTTTGGAAGTTGCAATGCTCGATACTGAAGACCTTGCGTCTATAGATTCTGTTCGTAAAAGAACTGGTTTAAATATACTTCCAAGACTGACAGATGATAGTTCATTAAAATATGCATTACTGCAGTATCAAAAAACTTTGAAAGAAGAGTTCGGAGACATAATAGCAACCGAAGCTGGGCGAATTAAATCAATAGATAGTGAAAGCGAAACTACAGAAGAAGGTCTAAAAAAGTTAGCAGAAGATTTGCCTATTATACGAATAATAGATTCTTTGCTTCGCCATGCAATTGTACAAAGCGCATCAGATATACATATAGAACCAATGGAAAAAGAAGTCCTTGTTAGGTATAGAATTGATGGAATATTACATGATGCAATGACACTTCCAAAAGTCGCAGCACCTGGTATAACAGCAAGAATAAAAGTGCTATCAAATCTAAAACTAGACGAGAAACGACTACCTCAGGACGGTCGTTTCAAAATGGAAACAGATGAGGAAAAAGTATCGTTTCGTGTGTCTATACTTCCTGTTTTTTATGGAGAGAAGGTTGTTATGCGTTTGCTTCGCGAGACTGGAGAAGGGTTCACTCTAGAATCTCTTGGTTTCCATGGTGAGACAATGGAGCTCGTTCATAAAGCGACTCGTCAAACAACAGGTATAATTCTAATTTCTGGACCAACTGGTTCTGGTAAAACAACAACTCTTTATACTGTGTTGGATATACTAAATACTCCAGATGTAAATATTTCTACAATTGAAGACCCTATTGAGTACCAAATGAAGCGTGTTAACCAAACTCAAGTTAACCCACAAATTGGTTTTACGTTTGCAAACGGGCTACGTTCTCTCATGCGTCAAGATCCAAATATAATTATGGTTGGTGAAATCCGTGATAGTGAAACAGCTTCACTAGCTATAAATGCTGCACTTACAGGTCACTTGGTTCTTTCAACAATACACACAAACAGTGCCGCGGGTGCGATACCTCGTCTTATAGACATGGGTGTAGAGCCGTTTTTGTTGGTGTCTACATTAAAAGTGATTGTTGGGCAGCGTTTGGTACGAAGACTTTGTGAGGAAAAACAAGAATATAAAATAACAGAAAAAGAACGAAACAAAATAGCACCAAAAGATAATTTTGACGCTGCACTTACGTCGCTTATTAAGGAAAAACTTGTAACCAAAACAACAAAACTTGATAAGATACCTTTTTACAAACCGACACACTCGTCAAAGTGTGATGACGGTTATCACGGACGTATTGGAGTTCATGAGGTGTTGTCTGTTTCTTCAGCTGTACGAGAAAAGATATTGCATGAGGGAACTATTGATGCGATAGAAGAGCAGGCACGTAAAGAAGGTATGTTAACAATGATTGAAGATGGTCTGTATAAAGCTGCTTGTGGAATTACTTCTTTAGAAGAAGTGTTACGCGCAGTGTCTGAATAAACTTATGAAGTACCGAGTAACAGTAAGACAAGCAGATGATGAAGAAAAAAAGCGTGTAGTAGATGCTCCGTCACGTTTTGCTGTATATGCACAAATAGAAAAAGAAGGCAGTACTGTAATAAGTCTAAAAGAAGGTTCTGGAATTGTAATGCCGGCATGGTTAAACATGACAATCGGAACTGGTGTCTCACAAGATGAGCTGTTGTTGCTTATAAAAAACCTATCAGCAATGCTTAATGCTGGTTTGACGTTGTCGCGTTCTTTAACAATAGTTGAACGTCAGACACGCAACAAACAATTGAAAAAAGTTGTAGGTGATATTAGTAAGTCTATAAAAAAAGGTTCTCCGTTTCATAAATCATTAGCAGAACACCCAAAACTTTTTTCAAAATTGTTTATTGCAATGGCGCACGCTGGTGAAGAAGGAGGAGCTCTTGCTGAATCGCTGTCTATTGTTGGACTGCAAATGGAAAGGTCTCGCAATCTTACAAAGAAAATACATGGGGCTATGATTTATCCAGCAATAATTATTTTTGCGATGATTGTTATCGCAATTCTAATGCTTGTGTTTGTAGTACCTACGTTAACAAGTACTTTTACACAGCTTGGAGTTAAGCTTCCGATTGCAACACAGGTAATTGTTGCAACATCTAATTTCTTGATAAACCATACTATTTTGATGGTGTTTGCTACGTTGTCTGTAATAGCTGCTGTATTAATGTTTGTACGTTCTCAATTTGGAAGTCAGTTAATGTCAGATTTGATACTGCGTACTCCTGTAATAGGTGAGCTTGTGCAAGAAACATACGCAGCGCGTGCGGCAAGAACATTGGCATCACTACTTAGTTCAGGAGTAGACATGCTAAACGCAATACAAATCACACGAGAAGTTGTTAGTACAAAGGCGTTTGCAGATGTGCTAAAAGAAGCAGAGCAGTCAGTTAGAAAGGGGGAGCCTCTTTCAAAAGCATTTGCTGCTCATCCAAAACAGTATCCAGTAATGTTTTCAGATATGATTGAGGTAGGAGAGGAGACTGGAAAGGTCGCCGGCATGCTTAAGCAAGTTGCTGATTTTTATGAAGGTGATGTTGAACAAAAAACAAAAGACCTCTCTACAATTATTGAGCCAGTACTAATGCTTTTGATTGGTACTGGTGTTGGAATATTTGCAGTTGCGATTATTTCACCAATTTATTCGTTGTCATCAGCGATGTAGAAGTATTAAATTATGATTTTCAAACAAAAACATAATAGGGGGATGACACTTATAGATGTTATTGTCGGTACTGCTTTAGTACTAATTATATTTTTGGCTCTTATGGGTGTTTTGCGAGCTTCGATACTTGTGGCAAATCTAGCAAAAGCACGCGCAGCATCATCATCGATAGCAAGTTCAAAAATAGAATATTTAAGAGGTATTTCTTATGACTCGCTCGGTACAATTGGAGGAATACCAGCTGGAACAGTACCTCCTGTTGAAACCGTTGTTTCAGATGGTATCAAATATACTGTACGTACGTATATACAATATATTGACGATCCAGCAGATGGTCTTGGTGTAAACGATACAAACGGAATAACTACAGACTACAAAAAAGCAAGAATAAGTATCGCGTTTGTTTCTGCAGGAAAAGACCGTACAACAACTCTAGTTTCAAATTTTTCACCTCCAGGACTTGAAACAACTAATGGAGGTGGAACTCTTTCTGTAAAAGTAGTAAACGCAGCTGGACTTCCTCTTGCTGGTGCAACAGTTCGTATTGTAGACACAAGCCTAACTCCTGCTGTGGATGTATCTACATTTTCAAATGTAGACGGTTTGGTCTATTTGCCTGGCGCAGCTACCTCGACGCAATATCAAGTGTTTGTAAGTAAGGATGGTTATTCAAATGCACAAACCTACATGCGCGATACAAATAATCAAAACCCAACTCCAGGATATCTAACTGTAGCAAAAGACCAAACAACAACAGGTACGTTTGTTATTGATTTATTAACATCATTAAAAATAAATACATATTCTCCTAAAAAAAGTGAAGTATTTTCCGACACGTTTGTGGACACGTCAAAACTTTCAACTACAACTAATACGACCGTATCAAACGGTGCACTAACTCTTTCGACAAATAAATTATACGGGACAGTGTTTTCTATTTCAGTTCAACCTTCTTACTTGAACTCATGGGGTAGTGTAACAATAAGTACAAGTACTCCTACTGGGTCTAGTGTTAAGGTTCGTATTTATAATGGAAACTCTGGGTTAATAATTCCAGATACTGTTTTGTCTGGTAATTCTGTCGGCTTCTCGTCAAATACTATTAATATTTCAAACATATCTACGAGTACGTATCCATCTCTTGAGATGCAAGCAAGTCTAGCGTCAGTATCAACAACTACAGTACCGCAAGTCTTGGATTGGTCGTTAGGGTATGTGGTTGGTCCAACACCTTTACCAAACGTTCCGTTTGTTTTAACTGGTACAAAAACAATAGGGTCAACAGGGTCTAGTATTCCTATTTATAAAACTGTAGTGTCAGCGACTACAGACTCATCTGGTTCAAGAACACTATCTCTTCCGTGGGATGCGTATTCACTAAGTGCAAGTAATTATGATATCGCAAATGCCTGTTTAACTCCTCCATACACACTTCCGCCAGGGTCGACAAGGTCAGATTTCGTTACTCTTGCGTCTCCCGCAACAACCAACAGACTGCTTGTTGCAGTACAAGATACTTCGGGTGCATATGTGCCAAATACATCAATTACGTTGTTTAGAACAGGGTATTCAAGTACGGTATTATCTTCGTCGTGTGGAGATTCTTACTTTGGTAACTTAACATCAAATAATGATTATATAATTACAATTATTAAAAAAGGATATGCTACAACAACGTTCTCAAACGTTAATATATCAGGACAAACTATCTATGCTGCACGTTTCCAGTAAAAATAATAATATGGATAGTTATCGCAAAAAAACAATTATTCCATTTTTTAGACGGAGCGGTTTTACTCTTATTGAAACAATGGTAACAATCGCAATATTTGCGGTAGTTACAACTGCTTTGTCTGGACTGATTCAGTATTTTTACAGAACGAATGCTTATGTTTTTGAAGAAACTTCAGCGGTGCAAAGTGCACACAATGGAATAATAGATGCTATGCGTAATTTAAAAGAAGCATCTTATGGTGCTGACGGTTCGTACCCAATAGCGAGCGCGGCTACTTCAACTATAACTTTTTATGTTGGTGTAAACGGAAGTAGTATTGTTGATAAAATACGTTATTACTTGTCAGGAACAACTCTCTATAAAGGAGTTACAATTCCAACTGGTGTTCCGCCAACTTACGTAGGTCAGCCCGAAACGTCCTCAACTATTGCAACATATGTTCGCAATAGTACGTCAACACCTATTTTTCGTTACTATGATTCGTCTGGGTCAGAACTAACTTCTTACCCGATAGATGTTTCAAAAGTGGCGTCAGTAAATACAACTATTACAGTTAACCTAAACCCAGATAGGTCACCAAATGATTACACCTTATCAGCAGGCGCAACACTTAGAAACTTAAGCGCTGCACAATAAACTTATGACACACGACACCACTCATAGGGTATTATATAAAAATATGACGAACACTAACAAGACTATTAAACGAGGGTTCATAATGATTTTAGCTTTAGTGTTTGGTGCTATTTTTCTAACTGTTTTTACAGGGCTTTCTGGTTATGTTCTTTCTGAGAATAATTTTGAAATAGCAAAACAAGCGCAAAATGAAGCGTCTGTTATTGCAGATGCAGGTTTGGAGTATTATCGTTGGCATTTGGCACATTTTCCTGGTGATTTACAAAATGGTACTGGAGTTGCTGGTCCTTATGTTACAAAATATTTTGATCCTCAAGGTGGTCAAATTGGTTCGTACTCATTAAATATTGCAGCTAATCAGTCATGCGGACAGACAACATCTGTAGATATTTCATCAACAGGAACAGTGTTGAGTGCCCCGGGCGTTTCTAAAACGTTAGTTGCGCGTTATGCAAAACCTACTGTGTCTCAATATGCGTACATAGTTAACAGTAGTGTCTGGGCTGGTCCAGGAAGAATTATAAATGGCCCATATCATTCAAATGGCGGTGTACGTATGGACGGAAAATCAAACGCTCCTGTAACGAGCTCGCAAGCGTCATGGTTATGTACAAATGATTTTGGATGTAGTACAGACACGACTGAACCTGGTGTATTTGGCGCTGGAACAAACTCGAATTTGTGGAAAACATCAACACCGTCAGTAGATTTTAATGCTATTGCTGCAAACTTCTCATCTCTAAAATTAACTGCACAATCAGATGGTTTGTATTTCCCAAAAACAGTTGGTGGTCTAGGATATAGCTTTATATTCAACGGAGACGGAACTGTAACTGTAAATGAAGTGACAAGTGTTGTTGATATTTCATCTGTTTCTGTAAGTAATCCGTATGCGTTTACAGCTGATAGTACTTTAATCAATACACAGACTTTAGTTGGAACATATACAATTCCATCAAATTGTGCACTTATTTATGCTGAGGATAACGTTTGGGTTAGTGGAAACGTAACCAAAAAAGTTACTTTGGTATCTGCAAATATAGTAGACACAGGAGTTGTTACAAACGTTGTATTAAACGGAGATATTAAGTACGCATCAGAAAAAGCAGGGCTTACTGTTATAGGACAAAATGATGTATTGATATCAGCTGATGCACCATACAATATGACACTCGATGGTATTTTTATAGCTCAAGAAGGTGCGTTTGGTAGAAATTATTATGACTGTACGACATATCCAAATTACAGCCAAAAGGGGACTCTTACTGTAATCGGAACGATTGTTTCAAATAAAAGAACTGGTACGAAGTGGAGTGGTGCTGCGTGTGGTTTAACGTATTCATCAGGTTATGCAAACCGTATAAGCTCATTTGACCGTTTACAATCAACGAATCCGCCACCATTCACTCCGGTAACATCTTCAAATTACAGGTTTACAAACTGGCGCCAAAAGTAATTAATAAAATGGTATTATGTTTCTTATATGATTATTGCAGCAAATTGGAAAGCGTATATTGAGTCAGTTAACAAGGCAAAAGAACTTAATTTATTATATAAAAAACTTTCAGCACGTACTGAGCATGAAATTATCCTTGCTCCACCAGCTCCGTTTCTGGCATTGTTGGCTAGTGGCAATAAATCCAAAGTTTCTTTCTCATCACAAGATGTATCTGTAACTCTTGGCGGGGCTAAAACAGGAGAGGTTACTGCTGCTGCTGTGTGTGCGTCAGGAGCTAAATATGCGATTATTGGTCACTCAGAGAGAAGGTCTCTTGGTGAAGATAATGAATTAATATCTGAAAAACTACAGCACGCACTAGCTCAAGGACTAACTCCTATTTTATGTGTTGGAGAAAGAGAGCGTGATGATACTGGAAATTATCTTGCATTTTTACGTGAAGAGATAACATCTGCACTTTCGGTTCTTTCAAAAAAGGATTGTACAAAAGTTATCATTGCTTATGAGCCTATATGGGCTATTGGCAAAACGGCTGCAGAGTCTATAACAGCAGACGACTTAACAGAGATGGTTCTTTATATACGAAAAACTTTGGCAGATTTTGTTTCTGTACGAAACTCTACAAACGCAAAGGTGCTGTATGGCGGTTCGGTAGAGGCTGGTAATGTAAGTTCGCTAGAAAATTGCGGAATTGACGGTTTCTTAATCGGGCATGCGTCCGTCGATTCAAAATCATTTTCTGAATTGGTAAAAGCTATAACACCAAGCGCATAATGCGTGATATATACGACATACAAAAACTACACGGTGTAAAAGTGCTTGTAAGCGCGCCTCTTAACGAGCCTGTTGAAAACGGCGTAGTGTCTGGTGATTTTAGATTGCGACGAACAATACCAACAATAAAGTTTTTGACTGATGCTGGTGCGATTGTCATTGTATGTGGTCACATAGGACGAGAACAAACCGAAACACTAAAGCCGATATATAAAGAATTAAAAAAGTATTTTTCAAGTATTTCTTTTTCAAGTGAGGCTGTTGGTTCTGTTGCGCAAGATAACGTAAACAGACTTAAGTCTGGAGACGTGTTAGTACTTGAGAATCTTCGTAAATATAATGGGGAAATCGAAAATGACAAGGTCTTTGCGTCTGAACTTTCGAAACTTGCTGACATTTTTGTACAAGATGCCTTTGATACCTCGCACAGAAAACATGCGTCAATTGTTGGTATTCCTGAAATACTTCCAGCCTACGCTGGTATATTGCTTGTAAATGAAGTGCGCGAATTGTCAAAAGCACTAGTCCCTAGACATAAGGCGGTAGCTATTATAGGTGGTGCAAAATTTGCCACAAAAGAACCAGTTTTAGAAAAACTACTTTCGATATATGACAGTGTTGTTGTCGGCGGTGCACTTGCAAATGACTTTCTTGCTGTAAAAGGGTATTCGCTTGGAATGTCTCTAATGTCTGGAGCTGATTTGGAGTCTGTAAAAACAATTCTTAATAAGGAAAATATCGTTATTCCAATAGATGCGGTTGTTGCAAAACCGCAAGATGATATTTCTTTGGCGCATAATTCATCTTTGGATTTTATTTCAAGCACAGAGGCAATTCTTGATGCTGGACCAGAAACACGATTGCAAACAAATACAATTATTAAAAATGCCGAAACAATTTTGTGGAATGGTCCTTTGGGGCATTATGAAAACGGTTTTACAGAAGGAACTAAATCATTAGCAGAAGCAATAGCTAGTAGCACAGCATATTCAATAGTTGGCGGTGGAGATACAATTACAGCAATAGAAGAGCTCGGAATATCTGAGCACTTTTCTTTCATCTCAACTGGCGGTGGAGCGATGCTAGATTTTCTTACTCATGGAACTCTCCTTGGTATAGATGCAATAGTAAAAAGTGAACAGAAGTTTCCTAGTGTTAATTAGTATTAGTTGAATAATTGATTTTTTAAATTATTTTTCGAATGCTCCTAGCTATCTTTTCCGCTTCTCCGTCTGTATATTTTTTACCTTGCCAATTTTTGTAACCATCATTTTCAAATCTTGGAATTAAATGTACGTGTGTGTAAAAAATAACTTGTCCAGCTGACTGTTCGTTGTTCATAATAATATTGATTCCGTCAGCATTAACAGCACGTAAAATTGCAGGTGCAATTTTACGTGCTGTGCTAATTATCGAATGTAGTGATTTTTCAGAAATGTCAAAGATATTGCGTGAATATTGTTTTGGAACAACCAGAGTGTGTCCTGGGTTGTTTGGAAATATATCAAGGAAAGCTAACGTTTCATCATCTTCGTATATGATGTCTGATGGTATATCCTTGTTGATTATTTTTGTGAAAAGATTATCTTCCATAATTACTAAGCATACTGTAATTCTACATTCTGGTACAATCGCTATTATCTATGGTTCCATTTCATAAACCAATTAAAGAATCGTTGAGAGAGGAACTTTCGGCGTACGATGACATAACTGCTTCTCTTTTATCGAGGCGTGGTGTTGTAAGTGTTGCTGATGCTGAAAGGTTTTTAAATCCATCTTACGATTTGCATACACATAATCCAATGGAAATACTTGGAATGAAAAAAGCGTCTGTACGACTAGCAAAAGCAATTACAGATGGTGAGCATATTGCGGTGTGGAGTGACTACGATGCAGACGGTGTACCTGGTGCTGTAATCATGCATGACTTTCTAAAAAAGGTTGGTGCAAAATTTACAAACTACATTCCACACAGAAATCTAGAAGGGTACGGTGTTAATGTTTTTGGAATTGAAAAGCTAGCTGCAGATAACGTAACTCTGGTCATAACAATTGATTCTGGTATTACTGACATTATTTCTGTTGAACGTGCAAATGAGCTTGGTATGGACGTTATTGTTACAGACCATCACGAACCTGGAGAAAAACTTCCAGACGCTTTTGTTGTTGTAGATCCAAAACAGAAAAATGAAACATATCCATTTAGAGATTTGTGTGGAGCAGCGCTCGCTTGGAAACTTGTCGTGGCAACGTTAACGCATGATTTTTCTGGTCGTGAAAAAATACATACTGGTTGGGAGAAGTGGATGCTCGACATGGTTGCTGTTGCAACAGTTGCAGACATGGTTCCTTTAGTTGGAGAAAACAGAGTGCTGGCAAAATATGGATTATTTGTTCTTCGTAAATCTAGTAGAGCAGGTCTTGTAGCTATGTGTAGGACGATGTGTGTAAACCAGAGAGGATTATCAGAAGATGATATAGCTTTTATGATTGCCCCGAGAATTAATGCCGCATCTAGAATGGGCGACCCAATAGATGCGTTTAGACTTTTTGCTACTACAGATATAAATGAAGCCTCTTTACTTGCAAAAAAACTAGAGTCAGCGAACCGCAGAAGACGAAGCGCAGCAGGAGCTATTACGCGTGCTGTCCATACCAGAATTAAACAGAGAGGTGCTAAAGAAGATCTTCCTGTTGTTATTGCAATGGGTGATTCTGATTGGAGTCCTGCTCTTTTAGGACTTGTTGCGAGCGGTATTACAGAAGAGTATGGTAAGCCTGTATTTTTATGGGGACGCGATGCTACTGGTGCAATAAAAGGTTCGTGTCGTTCAGAAGGGTTTACTGATACTTTTGTTCTAATGAGCGAAACGAAAGATACTTTTGTTCGGTGTGGAGGGCACGCTGCAGCTGGTGGTTTTGTGGTTCGTAGTGATGCGGTATCGTTTCTGGAAGATAATTTAGTAAAGACATTTTCAAAAATAAAAAATAAAAACAGCAAACAGGATTTATTTGCAGATATAGAAATTTCTATTAAGGATGTAACAATGTCTTTTTTGGCAAACTTAGAACGTCTCGCTCCGTTTGGTGAAGGTAATAAAAAACCAGCATTATTGTTACGAAATGTTGAAGTCGTAAATGTTTCAGAGTTTGGCAAAAATAATGAACATATTAAAATGACTATTGCTAATGGTCGTGGAACGTTGGAAGCAGTGTCTTTTTTTGCAAAACATGCGATGCGTCAGCGTGTTAAAGATTTGAATAAAAATACAAACATAACAATTTTAGTTCATTTAGAAAAAGATACCTTTCTATACAAAAACACTTTACGTTTGCGTATATTAAAAATAGCTTGAGCATGTCGCAAACGGTGCGTTACGTCTTTGTGTGAGTTATACTGCCCAAATGAATTATATAATCCATTCTGACGGAGGCGCTCGTGGAAACCCTGGACCAGCTGGTGCTGGTGCTGTGATTTACAGTACTGATAAAACACTTGTTGCTTCTGTGTCTGAATTTCTTGGACATAAAACAAATAATTTTGCTGAGTATGAAGCAATTATTCTTGCTTTTGAAGAATTGAAAAAAATAGTATCAAAAGACGAAAAACAAAGCATAACAATTTTTGTAAATATGGATAGCGAATTAATTGTTAAACAAATGCTAGGAATATATAAAGTTAAAAACCCAGTCTTGAAGCAACAACAGTCGCGACTAAAAAAATTGATTATTGAATATCAAGAAGTGTTGTTTTCACATATTCCTCGTGCTGAAAACAAAGAAGCAGATGCTTTGGCAAACAAAGCGATGGATAACGGTTTTTAGTTTATGAGCGGCAACAGTTTTTTTGTTGCCGCTGCAGCATTTGCTACTGGTGTATTTTTTAGGTCACTTTATGTTTTTAATTTTGGAGTAATTGGCTTCTTAATTTTAATTTTTCTTATAGTATTCTGTGCTTGGTTTTTTACGAAACAAAGAAGATACATTTTAGTTAGTGTTATTTTACTTGCATTCATTCTTGGAGTTGTTCGTGTTTCTTTTGTGCAGATGAGTTTACCTGAAGTGTTCTCTAAAAAAATAGGAACAACTATATCTACTGTTGGAACTATTGTTGCTGCTCCAATGCTGCGAGAAAAAGGTAAGCAAGTAATAATTTCAATTTCAAAAAATAATCAACATACTAATATTTTAGTAAACGTACCTCTTATAAGTAATGTTCAGTATGGTGATACTGTTCGTGTTTACGGAAAACTAACAAAACCAAAACCGTTTTCTACTGAGTATGGAAGAGTGTTTAGGTATGACCGATATCTCGCAGAAAAAGGTGTATTCGCAATTATGCAACATGCGTCAATTACAAAAAACTCACAATCTACAAATCCTGTTACTCGTGCGTACGTACTTCTTTTGGATATAAAAAAAGTTTTCCTAAAATCAATTAACTCTGCATTACCAGAACCTGAATCATCTCTTGCGGGTGGACTTGTTGCTGGAGGAACACAAGGTCTTGGTAAGTCTTTACTGCAAGATTTTATACGTTCAGGACTTATTCATATAGTTGTGTTATCTGGGTACAACGTAATGATTGTTGCTGAGACAGTTTTGGCCGCGTTGGTTTTTTTGTCCAGACGTCGCGCTGCAATTGTCGCTGCGTTTATAATAGGTGCGTTTGTTCTTGCTGCTGGAGCTGGAGCTGCGAGTATCCGTGCTGGAATAATGGCGTTGTTCGGTTTGTTGGCAATGACGATTGGTCGTACATATGATGTAACTAGAGCTCTTGTATTAACTGCTGTAATTATGATTTTGTGGAACCCCCTTTTACTTGCTTATAGTGTTGGTTTTGACTTGTCTGTTATCGCAACTCTTGGTTTGATTTTTGGAGTTCCAATATTAGAACCAAAACTTTCCTTTATTAAAAGTGATTTTCTTCGTGAAATAATATCCGCAACGGCATCTGCACAGATTTCAGTATTGCCACTTTTACTGTATACAAATGGATTGTTTTCTATAGTGTCACTTCCTGCGAATATACTGGTTTTGCCAGTTGTACCTATAACAATGGCAGCGTCTGCTATTGCTGGACTGATTGGTGGTATTGTTCCAATACTTTCATCACTCGCGGGGCTGCCTGCTTATATGTTGTTAAAATATATAATATATATTGTTCACACATCATCAAACTTGCCGTTTGCAGCATTTGCAATACCTCCGTTTTCATTTGTCTGGGTAATTGCAATATATTCTATCCTGATATACTTCATGGTTCGCGCGACGTCAAAAAAAACATTATTTAGTTTTTCATCTATTTAGTCATTAGAAGTTATTCGTTTTTCTATAGTGTGCCAGTTTATATTCTTGAAAAAAGCATCAATATATTTTGTTTTTTCTGCTGGTATGTAATCCATCATAAAAGCGTGCTCCCACAAATCAAGAGCAAGTACTACGCGCAATCCGACAAGTTGTCCAATCTCATGGTCTGATACAAAAACAGTATGTAAAGTATTTGTGATATCGTCTATATACACAATCGTCCAACCAATGCCTCTACTACTTGCTACTTCGCGTATGTGAGAAATAAAAGCGTCATAACTTCCGTATTTTACACTAGCAAGTTTTGCTAGTGTGCTGTTCTCGTTTTGTTTTGTTGGATTATTTTCAAATTGTTCGAAATAATACTCGTGCATACGCATACCATTAAACTCAAATGAAAATCTTCTGCGTAATTCTGAAATTGTGTACGCGTTTGCTTCTTTGTTTTTAGCTAGGTTGGCTATTTCTTCACGAATCAAGTTTACGTGCTTAACGTAGCCAGAATACAAACCAAGATGAATGTAGATTTGTTTTTCGGAGATTCCATCTAGTGGATTGATGTTAAAGTTGCGTTGCATATATTTCATATGTACAAAGTATACAATAGAAATATTCATTATTTTTTGAGACTTGCATTTTTCTATTGAAAGAAAGTATAATATACAAATATGAATATGCATGAAGGACTTCCAATAAAATCAGATAATGAGGTAAAAGATATTATAACTAACCAAACAAATGAGTCTATAGAAGTTGACGCTAAAGAAGTTGAAAGAGTTTATGGGGCAGTTCGTAAATATGCGACCGAAGAAGGTGTAGAGATTTCTGACGAGAGCCTGCGTACGGCAGCGTTTGTCCTTGTTCAAAGAGCTGCTGAACGTGGAGAAACATTAGATTTGAGTACATTGCCATTTAAGGACATTATTACGTCTCGTCAAGAAATAGAAAAAACAGGAGTACCTGTAGTAGATAGGGTGACTGGCGAGGTAATAGCTAGTGTTGGAAGTGAAAAAGAAGCGCGTGAAAGAATTATAGAACATAACAAGGGGGTTAATCAAGAAATGTAGTATTAATAATTAACAAATTACGCCCGCGAACATT
>CAYYQT010000002.1:22990-59068 GCA_964473795.1 uncultured Candidatus Saccharibacteria bacterium
TACCTGCCAGTATAGTGCATTATAATTGAAAATATGCAAGTTAACAGAAAACGTACAGTATCATATGCAGTAATTATAATATTGGTGGTATTTGGTATCTTTTTAGTTCAATTTTTTACATTGCCCGATACAAAAACTTTAAGTGTGTCATTTTTAAATGTTGGTGAAGGTTCGTCTGTTTTAATTCATAGTCCGTCTGGTAGGTATGTGTTAATCAATGGAGGTCCAGACCGTTCTGTATTAAGGATACTTGGCGACAGACTTGGTTCTCTAAACAGAACAATAGACATGGTAATAGAAACTGACACGAAATCTGCAGATATATTTGGTTTGATTGGTGTATTAAATCGTTATCGAATAAGAAGTTTAGTTACACCATCAGCACAAAACAATACTGTTACGTTGCGTATGCTTGCTGCGGTTGCTGCTCGTGATAAAGGAACCGTGCATATAGAGGCTACTGATGGTATGCGTTTTATGATTGGTGGAGGTGCTTATATAGAAGTACTTTCTGATGGTTATGGAAACATATCTAAAGATGTAAAATCTTTGGTTTTGCGTCTTGTGTACGGTAAAACATCTTTTATGTTGCCAAGTTTTTCTATGCCAAAAACACAAAATAATTTATCCAAAACTTTGTATAAAAAACAATTAAAGAGCGACGTTTTGTCGGTTGGGCATTATGGTGCTACTAATTCAGTTGATGTTAAGTGGTTAAAGTCCGTTAATCCAGACATTGCTGTTATCTCAGTTGGTAAAAATAAATACAGATATCCAAGTCAATCAACGATTAAATTGCTTTTGGATAAGGGCGTAAAAGTCCTCACAACAAGCAAAAATGGCACTATTACATTTGTCAGTGATGGGGTATCTGTAAGACATATCCAATAATCAAAAAAACATATATTGCGTAGCAATATATGTTTTTTGATTAAGATACTCGGTATTAAATCAATCCAGCTTTTTTAAGTGTTGCAAATGCTCCGTTTTTCTTTATAGTACGCAAACCTTTAACAGAGGCTTTTACAACAACGGTTTTACCTGTTTCAGGAACAAAAATACGTCGTTTCTGTAGGTTTGGTTGACGACGAGTCTTTCCTGTTGGATTAAATTGTGTTGCACGGGTACGGTTAGAGTACCGACCTCCAACTTGAGATGTCTTTCCTGTGATGTCGCAGATACGTGCCATAATGCAATGCATGTTACCATGTAATGACTCTTATGCAACTAACACCTGATTCAGCTTTATTTGCCTTTGCAATACTTATCCTATCAATCATCTTGCACGAAGTCGCTCATGGCTATGCTGCAAACGCTCTTGGAGACCCAACGGCACGTTTGGCTGGTAGATTAACACTTAATCCAATTCCACATATAGACCTTGTTGGTTCTGTGTTAATTCCGGCATTTCTTATTTTTACAAATGCAGGAATACTTTTTGGATGGGCAAAGCCAGTTCCTTATAATCCGTATAATCTAAAAAGCCAGAGATGGGGAGAGGCAATGGTTGCTGCGGCTGGGCCTCTTACTAACATTTTGATTGCAGTCGTGTTTGCTCTTGTTGTTAGAGCTGCAGCTTTTGGTGTCTTACCACCTGAAGCTGGAACTTTTGCAGCACTTGTGGTCTTTGTAAACTTGTTTTTAGGGCTTTTTAATCTTGTCCCGTTACCTCCGTTTGATGGCTACACTGTTCTTGCAAGTGTCTTGCCATATAAATACGCAACTTCATTACGAAACTTTGAACAGCGCATACGTGCGTGGGGTCCTGTTGGTTTGATAGCAGTACTTTTCATATTTATTTATTTTCTTTCTGGGCCGTTTTACGCACTAATTATGTGGTCTTTCCGTTTGTTGATAGGTATATAAATATCATTTTTGGAGTGTTGGAGTTGTTGTTTATGTGGTCTATACTTAAAATTAAGTTAATAACTAAATCAAAAACATGTCACAAAATAGATTTTTCTCAATAGTAGTACCAGCACATAAAGAAGAGGGGTATGTTGGCGATACGCTTAAGCATATAAACTCTATAGATTATCCTCGCGATATGTTTGAGGCAATTGTAATTGAGAATGGTTCTGAAGACGCAACGCTAAAAGAAGCATCACAGCACGAAAGTGATGTTGTTAAGGTTCTTTCTACAAAAGAAAAAGGTGTTTCAATTGCTAGAAACATCGGAATTAAGGAATCAAATCCAAACGCAGATTGGGTTATTTTCCTTGATGCTGATACGCACTTCGCACCACATTTCTTAAAAGACTTAAACCAATATTTGGATCGTCCTGAGGCAGAAAGATATTCTTTTGGTTCAACGTCTATACTTCCTTTTGGAAACGATAATCTAAAAGCAAGAGTGTGGTTCAAGTTGTATGATTTTGGACACTGGTTTGCTCAGAATAGTTATTCCATGTTTATGGTACACAAGCGTGTGATAGAAGATGGCGCACTATTTGATGAAACCATGTCTATAGCCGAAGATATCAAAATGATGAAAACAGCTCGTAAACACGGAAAATATTTTTTCTTTAGAACAAACGCGGTGTCAACATCTACAAGACGATTTGATAAACAAGGTTGGTGGATACCTTTGATTGTTTGGGTTGGTGCATTTCCATTGCCAGAAAGTGTACAGCGTCGAATAAACTACACAGTAGTTAGGTGATTATGGAGGCTGTTCTTGGTGGAGTTGGGGCATTCATGGTATGGCTCGGAAATCACCAAAGAGAGGCTTACTTCGTGCTGTTTTTAGGTTCGTATTTCGAAACTCTTGTGGGTCCTAGTTTTTTTATTCCTGGAGAATTGTTCCTGTTATCAGGAGCAATACTTGGAGGAACCCAAGTTTTAAATATTTGGTATGTGATTATGGCACTTTATGCAGGTGCAGTTCTTGGTGATAACTCAAGTTATGTAATTGGAAGATACACAAGTAAGTCTATTTTCAAAGAAGGTAGGCGTATTTTTAATATGAAAAATTATAACAAAGGAGCTGCTTTTTTTGATAAGTATGGTAGTAGAGCTATATTCTTTGCTCGTATTATGGGCCCGTTGTCGTGGGTAACACCTTTTCTTGCTGGCATATACAAAGTCCCTTACAAAACTTTTTTTTCATATAACACTCCTGGCATAATTGTTGGAGTAGGTGAGTTTATAATAATTGGTTATTTTTTTGGTGACCAATACCAACGAATATTTGATATTGTAAATAGATATTTTACAGTTTCAATTGTTGTTATTGTTATTCTGGTTATTGTTTATTGGATATGGAAAAGAAAAAATACATTTTCTTAAGTCGGTTTTTTATCGTTATTTTGATTGGAAAATAACAAGCCTGTGTGTGGATTGTTGTGTAACTCACTATTTGTTTACGTGCGCAATGTTGCTTTTTGTCTGATATTGCTATATAGTTCTCGCAATCCCCTTGCGGGGATTTTACATTCGAAATGTCAACAATTAATCAGCTTTCTAAGCGCGGACGAAAAGACAAGGTACGAAAAACCAAGGTCGTGGCTCTTTCGCGTGGCTTTAATACAAGGAAGAATATTCCAACTTTTTATCCATCACCATTTAAGCGTGGTGTGTGTACAAAAGTAACGACAAAGACTCCCCGCAAACCAAACTCAGCTATTCGTAAAATCGCACGTGTACGCCTAACAAACGGAATGGAAGTTACAGCTTACATCCCTGGAGAGACGCATAACTTGCAAGAGCACTCAGTTGTTCTTCTAAGAGGTGGGCGTGTTAAAGACATTGGCGTACAGTACACCGTTGTTCGCGGTAAGCTCGATGCTACAGGTGTTGAGAAGCGTCGCCGAAGTCGTTCACGATACGGTGCAAAGAAACCAAAATAATAATTTTATATGCGACACCCAATTAAAAAACCACGTACATGGAAGCCTGATCTTAAATATAGCTCAGAGACTGTTACTCGTTTCATAAATGCAGTAATGCTTGATGGAAAGAAAGATACTGCACGTAAAATAGTATATGGAGCATTGGACATAATCAAAAAAGATGACTCTGACGCACTAGAGACTTTTGAAACAGCAATCAGAAACGTTTCTCCACTTATGGAGGTTCGTTCACGGCGTGTTGGTGGTGCAAACTATCAAGTTCCTCGCGAAGTTCCGCAGCAGCGCCGTTTAGCACTTGCTTTTCGTTGGATTATAAACGGGGCACGCGCAAAAACAGGGAAGCCTATGGCAGACAAGCTAGCAGAGGAGCTTCTACTTGCAGCAAAGAATGAAGGAAATGCAGTAAAGAAAAAAGAGGACATGCACAAAATGGCAGAATCAAACAAAGCATTTGCTCATTTCGCTTGGTAAAGCTAAAAATTTTTACAACAAAATAAACAAAACCGCACTCGTGCGGTTTTGTTTATTTTGTTTGCTATATTTGCTTTTACAAAGAACTACACACTAAAACGTTGCATTTTGTGTGTTTTGAGATATGCTGCAGATAACGCATCAGCGGCTTTTATTTTTTATAACTACATTCTATGAACAGAGATTATCCACTAGAGAAGATGCGCAACTTTGGTATTATTGCTCATATCGATGCTGGTAAAACAACCACGTCAGAGCGAGTACTTTTTTACACCGGTTCGCAGCATAAAATAGGCGAGGTCCACGAAGGAGAAACAACTACTGACTGGATGGAGCAGGAGCGTGAGCGCGGTATCACTATTACGGCTGCTGCTATTACATGTTTCTGGAGTAAAACAGAAGAGAAAGACAAAACAGACGTATCAAAAAAATATCGTTTTAACATTATTGATACTCCTGGACACATTGACTTTACTGCGGAGGTGCAGCGTTCAATGCGTGTACTAGATGGTGCTATTGTTGTTTTCGATGGTGTTGCTGGAGTTGAGCCACAGTCTGAAACTAACTGGCGTTATGCTGATGACGCTAACGTGCCAAGACTTTGTTTTATCAACAAACTAGATAGAACTGGAGCATCTTTTGAACGGTCATATCAATCAATTCTTGACCGTCTTTCAAAAAAAGCAGTTCGTGTACAAATTCCTATTGGTGAAGAAGGTGAGCACGAGGGAGTTATAGATCTTCTAACTCTACAAGCCTATAATTTTGAAGGAAACATGGGTGAAGATGTTGTCAAAGTTGATATTCCTGAAAACCTAAAAGCAGATGCAGAAAAATATCGTGCTGAACTAGTGGAGCGTATAGTTGAGCATGATGAAAATCTAATGAGTGCATATCTTGAAGGAAACGAGCCTTCTCTTGAAGAACTTAAAAAAACATTACGCAAGACAATTATTGCAAACGATATTTTCCCAGTATTTGCTGGGTCTGCTCTAAAAAACAAAGGTGTACAACTAGTGCTTGACGCTGTTGTAGACTATCTACCATCTCCTGCTGAGCTACCTCCAATTAAAGGTATCGACCCTAAAACAGAAGAAGAGATAGAGCGTAAACCATCTGATGATGAGCCGTTTACAGCTCTTGCTTTCAAGATTCAAACAGACCCGTTTGTTGGAGCCTTAACTTTCTTCCGTGTTTATTCAGGAACACTAGAAGCTGGTTCGTATGTGTACAACGCAACAACACGTACAAAAGAGCGCGTTGGACGTATCGTTCGTCTTCAGGCAGATAAGCGCGAGGAAGTTAAAAAAGTATTTACAGGTGAGATAGCCGCTGCTGTTGGTTTGAAAGATACAAAGACTTCACATACACTTTGCGATGAAGCAAATCCTATAATTCTAGAAGAAATTACATTCCCAGAACCTGTTGTGTCTCTACGTATTGAACCAAAAACAAAAGCAGACCAAGAAAAGCTTGGACTTGCTTTGCGTAAACTTTCAGATGAAGACCCAACTTTTCGTGTGTCTACAGATGATGAGACAATGGAAACTATCATTGCTGGAATGGGAGAACTTCACTTGGACATTTTGGTTGACCGTATGAAGCGTGAATTTAACGTTGAAGCAGATGTCGGGAAACCTCAAGTTGCATATAGAGAAACAATCAAAGGCACTTCTGAAGTTGAAAACAAATATATTAAACAGACTGGTGGACGTGGTCAGTATGGTCATGTGAAAATGCGCATCAAACCTCTAGAAGAGATTGAGGAGGGGGCAAAGATACCAAACAATACAAAACGCGAAGATCACTTTGAATTCGTTAATAACATTAAAGGTGGTGTAATTCCTCAAGAGTTTATTCCAGCTGTTGAAAAGGGTATACGAGAAGCTCTAGACCGTGGTGTTGTTGCTGGATATCCTTTGGTAGATATTTCAGTAGATTTGTTTGATGGTTCGTATCATGATGTTGACTCATCAGAAATAGCTTTTAAGATTGCCGCATCACAGGCTTTCCAAGAGGCTGTACGTAAAGCAAACCCTGTAATTCTAGAACCTATTATGAAAGTTGAGGTAATAGTTCCTGAAGAGTTCATGGGGGATATTACAGGAAACCTTTCAGGTAAGCGTGGTTCTATAGAAGGAATGGAAGACAGAGGAATGAATAAAACAATCCTTGCAAAGGTTCCTCTAGCAGAAATGTTTGGTTATACAACAACGCTTCGTTCGATGACAGAAGGGCGCGGCTCTATGACTATGGAGTTTGACCATTATGCTGCAGTTCCTAAAAATGTTGCTGATGACATAGTTGCAGGTCACAAATAAACAAATTACATAGAACAAAAAACAATCGCAGGCGCCGCCTGTGATTGTTTTTTGTTTATATAGAAAAGTTATTAACTTAAACGCACCTAAATAAACAAGCGGTTCTTTGTGTTGGTGTTATTATAAAAAAAGTCAATATAAACACATGGATTTTTTTATTTTTACTGTGTATGCAATTGCGTTATTGGCATCGTTTGTGATTGTTTGGATGCTTTTAAGAGATGTTCTTACATTACCTGATACAAAAACGGAATCACAATTAGATGATCTCAATGAGAAAAAAAGTGTCAACAAAAAAAGTGTAGGAAAAAGATTGCGTATACTTATGTTCGGATGGGAGTTTCCACCATTTAACAGTGGTGGTCTTGGTGTTGCCTGTCTTGGTTTAACACGTGCTTTAGCTGATGAAAACTTAGACATAGTTTTTGTTATGCCAAAAAAACTTCCAATATCAGTTCCTTTTGCAAAAATGGTATCTGCAGAAATTGATAATCCAAATATATCAATAGAAATTATAGATTCTCCAATAAAACCATATGCAAACGGAGGTTCATATATGGTAGATTCAGACGGAAATCCAATATATGGCTCTGATTTAATTAGTGAGACAAAAAGGTACGCACGTTTTGGAGCTGTCATTGCTGCACGTGAACAGCATGACATAATATATGCACATGATTGGCTTTCTTTTGGAGCTGGTAAAGAAGCAAAGAAAGTATCTGGTAAACCGTTCATAGCGCATGTGCATGCGACAGAGTTTGATAGAAGTGGTGGCAATGTAAACCAAGACGTTTATGAAATAGAACATACTGGACTACACTGTGCTGACAAGATAATTACAGTTTCAAATAAAACAAAAGATATTGTTATTAAAAAATACGGAGTACCTCATAAAAAAATTAGTGTTGTATGGAATGGTATAGATGATTTAACAGCTCCTGTTAAAATAGATTCAATACCACCAAGGCTGTTAGCGCTCAAAAAAGCTGGTTATAAAATAGTTTTGTTTATGGCGCGTCTTACGTTGCAAAAAGGTCCTGATTATTTTGTACGTGCAGCACACTTAGTAGCGCAAAAAGACCCTAATGTTATCTTCATTCTTGCTGGTTCTGGAGATATGGAAAGGCAAGTTATGCACCAAGCAGCGTCAATGGGGCTTGCTGATAGAATGTTTTTCCCTGGTTTTTTGCGAGGGCACGATACGCATGAAGCGTATAGTTTTGCAGATTTGTATGTTATGCCATCAGTTTCAGAACCGTTTGGTATTGCTGTGCTTGAAGCTATGCGAGCAAAAACTCCTGTAATTGTTTCTAAACAATCTGGAGTAACTGAGGCAGTTAAAAGTGTCTTGAGTGTTGATTTTTGGGATGTAGAGAAAATGGCAGAATTGATACTGTCTGTTGTGTCATCTGCAGAATTAAGTGCTGAACTTTCCGCAAAAGGTGTCATAGATGCTGCTTCTTTAACTTGGGACAGAGCCGCCCACGAAGTTCGTGGTGTTATAGACGAGCTTATGTATGAAACAAAACCAAATATAATATGAAATCAGTTTGCATTTATTTACAAATACATCAACCATACAGATTAAAACAGTACAATATATTTGATATAGGCAATGACCATTATTATTTCAATGATGAAGGTGACGGTGATTTGAATAACAAACGATTGATTCACAAAGTGTCTAGAAAATCATATTTACCAACAGCTAAAAGTTTATTGAGTTTATTGGAAAGACATCCAGAGTTTAAGTTTGCGTTATCTATTTCTGGAGTGGCACTTGAACAGTTAGAAGAAGATACTCCTGAAGTTATAGAGATATTTAAAAAACTTATGTCAACTGGTCGTGTCGAGATACTTGGAGAAACATACTATCATTCGTTATCTTTCTTCTATTCGCGTAATGAATTTGAAATACAAGTAAAAAAACATAAAGATACTATCAGAAGATTGTTTGGAGTTACACCAAGTGTTTTTAGGAATACTGAATTGTCGTATAGGAATGATTTGGGAACATGGGCAGATGAAAATGGATATATTGGCGTTTTGGCAGAAGGGTGGGACCCGATACTTGGGTGGAGAAGCCCTAACTTTGTATATAACCCTAAAGGGGCAAACAAAACTCGTTTGTTGTTAAAAAACTATAAATTATCAGATGATGTTGCTTTTAGGTTTTCCTCTCATGACTGGGAGGGGTGGCCATTAACAGCAGAAAAATTTGGACAGTGGTTATCTGCAACAGACGGTGACACAATTAATCTTTTTATGGATTACGAAACATTTGGTGAGCATCAATGGGAAGAAACTGGTATCTTTGATTTCTTAAATAAAATGCCAGAAGAGCTTCTTAAGAATGAGCACATTGATTTCAAAACTCCATCAGAAGTTATTGAAACGTACGAGTCTAAGGGTGAGGTAGACGTACCAGATATACTTACGTGGGCTGACACCGACAGAGACTTAACTGCATGGGTTGGTAATGATTTACAACATTCAGCAATAGGAACTATTTACGGTTTTGAAAAAGAAGTACTTGCATCTGGTGATAAATCTTTGATTGAAGATTGGAGACGTATGCAAATATCAGACCATTTTTATTATATGTGTACAAAATGGTTTTCTGATGGAGACGTTCATGCATACTTCTCTCCATACAATTCTCCGTATGACGCGTATACTACATACATGAGTGTATTTAAAGATTTGGAACTTAGGCTTAAAATAATGAACAAGTAATGTATGAGATCACTAGTGCTAGGAAATGGTTCACTTCTTGTAACTTTTGATAAGTTCGGAGAGGTTCGTGATTTTTATTTTCCACATGTTGGATTGGAAAATCATGCTGGTGGCGAGCTTAGATTTCGTATTGGTATATTTGTTGATAACAATATGTCATGGCTGTCTGAAGATAGTGCGTGGAATATAAAAACAGAATGTGATGAAAATTCTTTGGAGGGGTTTGTTACAGCAGAACATAAAGATAAAAAAGTTAAGCTGTCTTTTAGAAACATTGTATATAATGAGAGTGATATATTTCTGCGTAATTTGGTTGTTACAAACTTATCTGAAAATACCAGAGAAATAAAGGTTTATTTTGGACAAGAATTCCAAATTGGAAGAGTGCAGGGTGGGGATACTGCATATTTTGACCCAGCAACAAACACAATAATCCATTACAAAGGAAAGCGTGTTTTTCTAATAAACGGTGAGTGCGACGGAAAATCTTTTTCTGATTACGCTGTTGGTTTATATGGAGTTGGAGGAAGAGATGGTGTGTATCGAGATGCAGAAGATGGGAAGCTTTCAAAAAACTCGATAGAACATGGGTCTGTTGATTCTGTTGTTGGTTTTTATGCGCAGTTTGAACCAAATAGTGAGAAAACAGTTAATTACTGGATTACTGCCAGCGACTCAATAGATGGGGCTATTGAATTAGATGCTTATGTTTTAAGAAAATCACCTGGTCATTTAATAAGAACGTCAGGTAATTTTTGGAATGCGTGGAGTAATAAATATTCTTGGAATTTTTATAAGATGTCAAAAGAAACAATAGCGCTTTTCAAGAAGTCGTTAATGTTTGTACGTGCACATGCTGATGACAGTGGCGGAATCATCGCGTCTGCTGATGCTGATATTTTACAGTACAAAGAAGATACATATGCCTACGTATGGCCTAGAGACGCAGCATATTCTGCACTTGCACTTGCTCGTGCTGGTGATCTAAGTGTTGCAAAAAGATTTTTTGAATTCTGTAATTCCGTAATAACAAAAGATGGATATTTTATGCATAAATATCTACCAGACAAATCACTTGGTTCATCGTGGCATCCGTGGATTTTAAATGGAGAGACTCAACTACCTATTCAAGAAGATGAGACTGCACTTGTTGTTTGGTCTCTTGCAGAGTACTACAAGCATAGTAAGGATTTAGAGTTTATAGAAAACCTTTACAACTCTTTAATAGAAAGGGCTGGTAATTTTATGGTTGCTTATCGTGATGAGTTAACAGGATTACCAAAACAAAGTTATGATATTTGGGAAGAGAAGCATGGTATAACTACTTTTACAGCATCGTCGGTATATGGAGCACTTATTTCGACAGCATCGTTTGCAAAACTTTTAGGTAAAAAAGACAGAGAAAGATTTTATCTTAATGCAGCAAAAGAAATTCGCGAGGGTATACTCACTCATCTTGTAGATGTTGAGGCTGGTGGTTTTGCAAAAATGATTCAAATGCATCAACGCAAAACGGTTTATGACCATACTGCTGATATGTCTAGCGTGTATGGATTGTTTACGTTTGGGGTGCTTGAAGTAGATGACCCACGTTTGAAAAATGCATTTTCAGAAACAGTACAACGTCTTTCTGTAGGAACAGGTATAGCTCGTTATGAACATGATAGTTATTATGCTGTAAGTGATAAAAGTAATCCGTGGATTATAACAACGCTTTGGTATGCAGAATATTTAATAGCTGCGGCAAAGAATGAAGAAGATTTTGAAGATGTTAGGAAGATATTTGAATGGGTAGAAGAACATTCTCAGTCAACAGGTGTTCTCTCAGAACAAATAACATCAACGACAGGTGAGCAATGTTCGGTTGCTCCTCTTGCGTGGAGTCATGGTGCATATATAAATGCGGTTCTTATGTATATAGATAAACTTAATACTCTTGAAATCTGTAAATCTTAAAATTGTTTTACCTAATGTGTTTTGTAATTTTGAATCAAAGTGTATAATTGTAGATGGAGCCATTCTTGAGATGCAACCTGCATATCTCTAGGGAACCTTATATCGCCAGTTTCTGTGGAAACTTGGTTGCGGGTACCCACTTCTAATTAAGAGGTTGCATAGAGAGTGTCTCCAGAAAAAAACACCAGCTACGACTGGTGTTTTTTTCTGTTATTCTGTTTGGTATGAACACTCTTGTTGGTATTGATGAAGCTGGGCGCGGACCTCTCGCTGGACCTGTTTCTGTTGGTGTTGTTTCTGTTCCGTCATCGTTTGACGTTTTGCTTGAGTTTCCTGGTGTTACTGACTCAAAAAAGCTAACAGAGAAAAAGCGCGATGTGATATTTGAAATGCTGGAAACGCGAGTCTTAAAAGGGGATATATTTTTTTCAGTAGGTATTTCAGATGCAAAATACATAGATACGTACGGTATTGTGCCAGCTATTAAAAATGCGCTTTGTACCGCTTTGTATAAAATAAATCCAGATAAATCACATACAAAAATTCTTTTAGACGGCTCGTTATATGCTCCAGATGAATACAAAAATCAAAAAACAATAATTAAAGGAGATTTAACAGAACCTGTAATATCTCTAGCATCTATTGCTGCAAAGGTAACTAGAGACAAAATTATGTATGAAATGGCAAAACAATACCCTGAGTATGGTTTTGATAGACATAAAGGGTATGGAACAGTGTTTCATCGAGATGCAATAAAAAAATATGGTAAATGTGAAATACACAGGAATAGTTTTATACACATTTAACGCATAGTTTATATGTCTTTTCTACATTTGAATGGGTGTTTAAAATTGACAGTATAAGATACTGGGTTATTATCGAATTAGTAAGTTCTTTTGAAGAAAAGTAGGGGAAAATAAATGCCTAAACATAAGAAAAAGAAACTGCCGATAGGGTGGATTGTTAAAAAAAGGAAGGAAAATCTTCCTGAAAGGCTCGAGCATTGTAAGTATTGCAATGCTGGTTTTTCTTTTGACAAAAAAAAGAATGAGGGGCGATGTGGAGACACTGCCCTAAACAAAAAAGAAGGGCTATCGGTAACTGAGATTCGGAATACATGCCCAAGAGGTAAGTATTCTTTGAGTCAAGCGGCACAATAGCTATACAACAACACAAACACCACCTTTTAGGTGGTGTTTTAATATAAATTATATAGAGCCTAAAACCTTTTCCTTTTCTTGGTTGTGTGCTATTGTCTTGTTCATGTCAGTACGAATGCGTCACACGCGATCACACACAAATAATAGACGTTCACATCATGCTTTGTCTGGTGTTGCTACTGTTATTGATAAAGAGAGTGGCGAATTACGACTTCCTCATAGACTAGACGAATCCACAGGTATGTACCGTGGAAAACTAATAGCAGCTCCAAAAGTAAAAAAAGAGCGAACAAAAGCAGAGAAATACGAACATTCAAAACATATTGAGAATGAAAAGGTTGCAATACAAGAAGATAAAAATAAGGTATCTGTATCTGAAACTCACGAACATCGCGACTCTGTTCAGAGAGGTAACAGAGGTTCGTAAACGGTGTTTGTTCACAGTTAAACCAAATCCACGCCTTGCGTGGATTTTGTTTTAGACATATGCTAGCTAGCATAGCTCTTTTCATTTATGGCAAATCGTCACTTAGCACGTTCAGTTGTTCTTCAAACACTCTTTGAGTGGGATACTGTGAATATGGATATAAACGGCGCTAACGAGGCTCTGGAGCGTAATGCAGCAGAGTTTGGTGGCGATGATACAGATACACCGTTTATGAAGAAACTCTTGTCTGGTGTAATTGCAAAATATGATGATTTAAATCTGATAATCACAAAAGCAGCACCTGAATGGCCAATTGAAAAGATATCTCCAATTGATAGAAATATATTACGAATAGGTCTTTTTGAATTACTTTTCTCAGAACGTTCTCAAGTTCCTGCAAAAGTTGCAATTAACGAAGCAATAGAGCTTGCAAAAACTTTCGGTGGTGACTCGTCGGGTAGGTTTGTAAACGGAGTTCTAGGAGCTGTATATAAAGAAATTGGCGAACCTGGAAAAGAAGAGGTAAGTAAAAAGCGGACAAAAACAGAAGACCTACCTATTGAAAAACTTGCAGGAGCAATTGTGTATGCAAAACATGAAGGTCAGTACTATATGGCTCTTGTTCATGATGTTTTTGGGCATTGGACTTTATCCAAAGGACATATCGAAAATGACAAGACTCCAGAGACTGGGGTTGCTCGTGTTGTTTTTGAGGAGCTTGGTTTGGAGGCTTTGGTAGAGAAAAAAATTGGAGAAAATGAATATATCGCTTCACATCCAAAAAAAGGAAGAGTTCGTAAACATGTATATTTCTTTTTAGTATCATCTGAATTTGGTCATATAGAATTAAAAAAGAGTGGTGGTCTTGATGACGCAAAATGGTTTAAATTAACCAACATACTTGACCTTAATTTCTACGATGATATGCTCCCAATTATTACGGCTGGCGTCCAAACGATACTAGACAACGACCATGCCGCAAAGCATTAATGTCAGATTTCTCTTCATACGCACAGCAACTTGGGCTAAATTTTAAAAACCTCGATATATTCGCGGAGGCTTTAACGCACCGTTCTTACTTGAATGAAAATAAAAGCGTAACAGGGCATCATAACGAACGTCTTGAATTTCTTGGCGATGCTGTGTTAGAGCTTACAACAACGCACTTCCTTTTCAATAAATTTCCAAATAAGCCAGAAGGTGATTTAACAGCGTATCGTGCGGCATTGGTAAATACTCAATCATTATCGGAAACATCAGAGGCTATTGGTGTGAACGATATGCTATTACTTTCAAAAGGTGAGTCAAAAGATGTCGGCCGTGCAAGGCAAATAATACTTGCGAATGCTTTTGAAGCAATCATAGGTTCTATATATCTTGATGGTGGGTATGCTGCAGCGGAACAGTTTATAGCTAGAAATATTTATACTAAAATAGATAAAATTGTTGAAAACCGTTCGTGGCAAGATGCAAAAAGTCATTTTCAAGAGGTGTCACAAGAGCACAGGAGTGTAACACCAAACTACAAAACTCTTGTTGAGGAGGGTCCAGATCACGACAAAAAATTTACAATAGGTGTTTTCCTTGGTGATGAGGAGGTTGCAAAAGGTCAGGGCAAGTCAAAACAAGAAGCTGAACAATCTGCTGCTGCTGCAGCGCTTAACAAAACTGGCTGGTAATACGTTGTAAAAAATAAGCACTGAGTATATGTACTTTGTGTTTATTTTTTGGTTTAGTGCATAGCAATGTACTGTATACTAAAATGTAGTTATGCTTAAAAGGCTAGAGATATCAGGTTTTAAATCATTTGCCCGCAACACAGTGTTGGATTTTTCATCCAATGTAACGGCTGTTGTTGGTCCAAATGGTTCTGGAAAAAGTAATGTTGCTGAGGCGTTTCGTTTCGCCCTTGGTGAACAGTCCATGAAAAGTATGCGAGGCAAGCGCAGTAGTGACCTTATTTTTAATGGTTCGCATTCTGTTTCAAGAACAAATAGAGCTGCTGTTTTGATTGTATTTGATAATACTAAACGTGTTTTTAAAATCGATTTTGATGAAGTTACAGTAGAGCGTGTTGTTTTCCGTGATGGAGCAAGTGAGTATTCTATAAACGGGTCAAAAGTACGACTCAAAGATGTTCATGAGTTACTCGCAGGAGCTAATATGGGAGATAAAGGAAATCATATCATCTCACAAGGTGAAGCTGACCGTATTCTTTTGGCAGGGTCTCGTGATCGTAGGGATATGATTGAAGATGCTCTTGGTTTAAAAATATACGAGTTCAAAAGACAAGAAGCACAAAACAAACTTATTAAAACAGAAGAAAATATATCTAAGGTTGAGGCTGTTCGTAGAGAGTTAGCGCCACATTTGCGTTTTTTAAGTAAACAGATTGAGAAAATAAACAAAGCGAAAGAACTAAAAGACGAACTTGTGGAAGCAAGTAAGGAATATTTTGCCATTGAAGATATTTATTTGTCTACAGAAAAAAGTAAGGCAATTTTTTCAAAAAATAAATCATTTGAGCTGTTTGAAAAAGCATCTTCTGAACTGATTGAAATTGATTCTCGTCTTAACAAAGATGGTGAGATTGAAAAATTAGCAAAAAAAGTAAGAGTTGCAGAACAGGGTCTCGAGAAAGCTATTGGCGAACATGCTGCAATCTCAAAAGAGATAGGTCGTGTCGAGGGAGAGTTGTCATTTGCTCGCGGCAGGCACACTGCAGTAGAACATGACCCATATGTAAAAGTTTCGAGAGTAGACTTAACTGCGTTTGGAGATGAAATTAAAAACCAAACCTCGAATGTTAAGGGTGAATTATCTGCAGCAATGGCAGTATTATCCGCAATTAGAAAAATAGCTGATTCATTCTTTAAAAAATTTGAAACACGAAATGAAGATGATTTTTTGATTGAAGAAGAGCAGCTGTCCCGTACATTAGAAAACAAAAAACAAAAATTGGTTTCTGATGAGTCGAAGCTTGCAGAAATAGTTGAAAAAAACAAAAACGTATTATCGCGAGCGAGGGAAGATGTGTCAGTCTATGAAGAAACTGGACGCGAAGGTCAAAGGAGGTTGGTTGATTTAGCCCAAACAAAGGCTAGGGAAAACGCTGCTGTAGCGCGAGAAGAGTCGAGGCTTTCAGAAATACAAATACTATCTACCGAGTGCGAAAGAGAAAAAGGTGAAATGTTGGCACTTGCAGGAACAGGATCAATGTCATATAAGCCGTTAACAGAAATGCCAAATGAAGGGCGTGCATTGCAAGAAGACCGTAGGCGTAAACTAGAACGTCTTAAGATTCGACTTGAAGAATCTGGAGGTACTGGAGAAGATGTACGTAAGGAGTATGAAGATGCCGTTGCACGTGAAGAGTTTTTGTCACGAGAGCTAAACGACCTAACGCAGTCTGCGGAAAGGTTGCGCTTACTAATAAAAGACCTTAGCGATGAGCTGTCTAGAAGTTTTACAAAAGGACTTGCACAAGTAAATGATTCGTTTGAAAAGTTTTTTGCTCTTATGTTTGGTGGTGGTGGAGCACGTCTTGTTATTGAAAGTTCTGATGACAAGTATTTTGTTGATGGTGATAACGAAACATCTCTTCCGCAAAATCCAGGAATAGATGTGTCTGTACATTTGCCTAAAAAACGCGTACAGTCGCTCATGCAGCTTTCAGGTGGTGAACGCGCTCTTACAAGTATTGCTCTTATCTTTGCTATGAGTCAGGTTAATCCGCCACCATTTTTAATACTTGATGAAACAGATGCTGCGCTAGATGAAGCAAATAGCCGTCGCTACGGAGACATGATTGAGAGTTTAGCTAAACATTCACAGCTTATTGTTATAACGCACAATAGAGAGACAATGAGTCGTGCTGGTGTTTTGTATGGTGTAACTATGGGTGGTAACGGAGTTTCAAAATTGTTATCGGTTAAGTTTGATGATGCTGTTAAAGTCGCAAAATAAATCTACAAATAAAATGACACAGAATGAAGCTTTAGATATTTTAAAAACAGGAGCAAATGTATTCCTAACAGGAGAGCCTGGTAGTGGTAAAACACATATAGTAAACAAATTTGTTCAATGGCTTAGAGAACATGGCGTTGAACCGTCTGTTACTGCATCGACAGGCATTGCTGCAACTCACATTGGAGGAATGACTATTCATTCGTGGAGTGGTATCGGAATAAAAACAGAGCTGTCAGCAGAAGACTTAGATTATATTACACAGAAAGAACATGTTGTGCGGCGTATAAGAAAATCACATGTACTTATTATAGATGAGATATCTATGCTTTCTTCTAATACTTTTGCAATGATTGACGCCGTATGTAGAGAAGTGCGGCATGACGGACGTCCTTTTGGAGGCTTACAAGTAGTTGCGGTTGGAGATTTTTTTCAACTTCCGCCTATAGTACGAAGTAGTTTTGGTAATCAACCTGTTCAGTCTGGAATGCTTGATGAAGAAGAGCCTCAAAATGTATTTGCTTTTTCTGGAGATGCTTGGAAAAGATTAAATCCAATCGTTTGTTATTTAACAGAACAACACAGACAGGAAGATTCAGATTTTTTGGAAGTTCTTTCTGCAATACGTAATGGAACCGTATCTGAAAAACATAAAGAAATTTTAAACAAATGTTCATCTGAACAAGGTGAAGATGTGCCTGTTTTGTTTCCTCATAACGCAAATGTAGATAGAGTAAATGATATTGCTTTGTCCAAACTAGAAGGGGTAGAGCATAAATTTGTTATGGAGCAAGTAGGTACAAGTGCGCTTGTGAGTGCGCTTGTACGTGGGTGTTTATCTCCAGAGGTTTTGTTACTGAAAGAAGGCGCGCGCGTTATGTTTACAAAAAACAATCCAAACCAAGGTTTTGCAAACGGAACTCTTGGTGTTGTTAGTGGTTTTGATAATGGACAGCCAACAATTGAAACGTATGACGGAAGAAACATAACCGCTGAATCTATGGAATGGACCGTTGAAGACAGTGGAAAAATAAAGGCAAAAATTATACAAATACCACTTCGTCTTGCATGGGCGGTTACAGTACATAAAAGCCAAGGAATGTCGCTTGATGCTGCGCACATAGATTTGTCACGAGCGTTTGTTTATGGTCAGGGGTATGTGGCATTATCTCGTGTTCGTTCGTTAAACGGACTCACTCTTGCTGGCATAAATAAGAGAGCTTTAGAGGTCCATCCAGACATACAAGAAAAAGATATAGATTTTCGTGAGCAGTCTAAGAGAGCACAAGAGACTTTTGTAAACATACAAGAAAAAGAGCTTGTAGCGATGCACGGACGTTTTTTAAATGCATCTGGGGGAAGTGTTGAAGTATTAGATAAAGTGGAACAGCTTTCAGCAAAGGCAAAACGAGAAGACCCAACCAAAGCGACGCTAACACTTTTACATGAAGGTAAAACAATAGACGAGATAGCAAGTGTAAGAAATCGTAAGCCTAGTACAATAATCACGCATCTAGAAAAATTGTATGATGAACAACATCTTACGCGTAAAGATGTTGTTCATCTTATGAGAGGTAAAAAAGACAATGTAGAAATTATTTTTTCAGCTTTTGAAAAAATAGGTACAAATAAACTCGCTCCTGTTTTTTCTAGTCTAAACGGAGAGGTGTCGTATGACACACTACATCTCGCGCGTATAGTTTTTTTATTGAGAAATAAGTAGGTATCTCAGTCTTTTTGAATGCTTGACATGGGCTATTTAATAGCGTATTGCTTATTGAGAATATATGCCTTTTCTAACGTACTCAATCGTGCGACTTATTCGCGCTACACAACGTGCATATGAAAGGAAATTTACATTTCTAATCATTGTTCTAGCCGTTTTGATTATGTATATATTTTTGCTTTCTAGTGTTGATTTACTGCCAGATACGCGTGTATCTGTATATAAAAAGACGGAAGTAACACTAAAAACCACACCACTTGTTGCAGCAACAAACCAAGCTTTTTCAAAAAAAATAAACAAAGGAATTAGAGTTTTGCCAAAAAGTATAAAAATACCTTCGATTGGGTTGTTTGTTAGTGTTTCAAACCCTAATACTACTAATATAAAATTATTAGATAAAGCATTGTTAAACGGAGCTGTTCGTTATCCGCTTTCTGCTCCTCTTGGTGTGTCTGGAAATGTAATTATTTTTGGTCATTCTAGTTATTTGCCGATTGTATACAATCAAGTGTATAAAACTTTTAACGGTATACAAAAACTTAAACAAGGGGAAAAAGTATTTGTAAGTTCTGAAAAGGTGACCTATGTGTATTCTGTTGATAAGGTATCAAAAGAGAGTGCGAAATCTGGCGCTATACCTTTGTTGGTTTCTGGGTCTATATTGACTCTTTCAACATGTAACTCTTTTGGTACAAAAAGTGATAGGTTTGTTGTAGTGGCGCATCTTGTTGGTAGTTATCCGAATAGAGACTGATTCTGTTTGGGTAACTCTCTGCAAAAGAGAGGTGATTTTGTTCTTTAAAAATAAAGTATAGAGCACGGGTGTGCAGGAAGGAGGTTTTTGTGAAAAGTAAAAAAACAGTAATTTGGTTTGTATTAGTATGCGTTGTTTTTGCGTTTGCAAATACAGCGCATGCTAGCGAATTTCGTTGGCGGTACTTTGGTGCCGCTCCATATGCGACTTCGCGTACCTTGGCGATGGAGACTCGCAAAAGCGCGTTCTCTAAGCTTGGGCTGCCAAGCGAAGTTGTTGCTCTCTTTATGGAGAGAACGAGAACACGCGGAAGGACAGTCCGTATCGTAAATGGCGACCGTCTTTCCGCGATGATTTCTCGTGGAGGTGTTGTCCACAGAAACGTCCTTGTGGACTTCATTTCTCCTCTAGGTAGTGGAATGGAATACGCTGCACCTGCCGAAAGGTGGAGTGTTACATGGAAAGGAAGGGTATATACACTTTTTCTTCCAGAAGTTTGTAACAACTGGTCGGTGCGCGTGTCAACAAAAAAAGTGCACACTGTCGCAAAAGACTGTGTTTTGGTAACCTTTAGGGTTATTCCTGGTGATATCGTCAGGTACGCAGTGTTTACAGACGGCTCACGACTTTCGTCGAGTTGCTGGAGTTTGTCTGACGGAAATATCACGTCAGCGACACCTTCTCCGTGTACCGTGTGCGACTGGAGCGGTCCGTTGCAAGTGTTACCAGAAGGTTCACTTGTGAAATATTCGGGTCTCTATCGTGCACGTAACCGCGTGCAGACGTTACGCTTTCCACGAGGTGTAATGCAAAGATATGTAGCTCTTTGCGTTACGCGTGCTGGGCTTGGTGAGTCTGACTCGTGGGTCATTCAACCAAGCGCGTGGGGCAGTGATGTATCATTGAAAATCCCCTATAGTGGTCAGAAATGGCCTGTGTGGGGAATTTCAAAAATTGACTGGTCAAGGTGGAAACACTGAGGCTGGTCTTGGGGTTGAGTGCGATGATAAAATCATCGCACTCAATAACTCCTTTTTATACAAAATGAAAAAAAACAATAATATATTTAACAAAAATAAACACCAGATTTTTATCGGTGTAATAGTCTTGTTTGGGGCTGTTGTTTTGAGTGTGTCTACTGTTTTAGCATCTCCAACGAGAGTATCTGCTCAGGTGGCATTGCCGTGTTGTTTAATATTGCCACCTCCACCACCTCCAATACCACCACCTATTTTACCAATACCGCTTCCTCCAAAATCTGTTGTTGCACCGAAACCAAAACCAAAACCAATACCAGAATCAGTAGTATCCAAAAAATCAAAACCAACATGTACACTTTCTGCAGTATCTACATCTATAGTTTCAGGTGGTAGTGCAACACTGTCGTGGAATACAACAAATGCAAAATCTTTTTCTGTAGATAATGGAATTGTTTCTGCTTCAAAAATTGTTAATGGTACAAAAAATGTATCACCACTTACAACTACTACATATACAGGTACTGTAATAGGTGTGTCGGGTATAGCTACGTGCTCTACTAAAATTACAGTTACACCACCTCCGGCTGCACCAAAACCAACATGTACACTTACTGTATTACCAACGTCTATAGTTTCAGGTGGTAGTGCAACACTATCATGGGGTGGAGGGCGTATCTCAAGCGTGTCTATAAATAATAGTATTGGTACTGTATCAGCAAATGGTTCGGTATCTGTTTCTCCTTCTGTAGGTCTTCATAAATATACAGGAACCTTTAAAGCAAACAATAACAGTGTCTTGTCATGCTCGACTACTTTGGTTGTTACTGGAGGTGGAGGTGTTGGTGGTTGTACTGCAAATTGTGGTGGCGGAAGTGTTAGTAAATCTCCAACAATTACACTTACACAACTAAATAAACCGTCTAAGCAACCATTAGCTTTTGTTTATTTATCTCAGATTCCATACACTGGTCTTGATTTGGGTATATTTGGAACTGTTGTGTATTGGTCTGTTTTAATTATGGTTAGTTTTGTGTCTGCGTATTTTGTATTATTTTTTGGATTTCCGTTTATGGCACGTAAAATTCGAATGGTTGCTAGTGGTGTAGAAGACGTGCTGAACGAAAAATCAAAAGAGTCTGTTGAAGAAAATAACGTTACCGTGGAAGAAAAAAATAAAGAGGAAGATAGTGTGCCATACTCAGAAAGTTTTAGATACTCAAAGTATAAAGGGTTTAAATCGTTCGCACAGGAAGAAACTGCCTTAACTGTTGGTGATATTGTTAAAGGTCTTTCTCGCTCCGTTAATTTTTCAGTAAATGACACACAGAAATATGTACAAAAAAATAATGATGAAAAGGGTATAATACAATCACAAAATATGATAAAGAAAATTAATACTGAGGATAAGGAGGATTTTCTAGAAGACTCTGAAATCTCAAAGATACCACAAGATGTTAAGCAATTAGACACTTCTTTGTCAGTTGATACAAAAAGTTTTTTGTCAGCACTGCTTAACGGCGACCGTACTGCTGTGTTTTCTATGGTGAGGCAGATATCATTAGGTGGTGGAAGTGTGGAGAATCTTATTTCAGATGTTACATGTGTACTCGATGATGTGTATCGTTCTAGAACAGATGGTTCTGTTTGTGATTCGGATATTGTTCGTCTTTCTGCAAAATATCAAACACCTGTTTTAGAGGAAATGATAACAGCACTTACAACATCAATAGACTCTAGTTATTCATCTAAAACTACTGCCATAAAAATTGCGCTAATACGTGCGTTGTCTAGTATTGGTGCGTAGATATCAAAAAAACACTAGTGATACAGATGTATCACTAGTGTTTTTTTAATTATGAGCGTGTGCTTATTTCTTCTGTTATGCGTTTTGTAAAATCTTCTATACTCATTGCTCCAAGTTTGTCATTGTCACGACTTTCAACGGACACTGTTTTATCTGTAATTTCTTGGTCTCCTATAACTAATATGTATGGAACTTTTTCCTTTTTTGCTATGCGTACTTTTTTTCCAAGAGATTCGTTTGCGCTATCTAGGTTTGAACGTACACTGTTAGCGACAAGTTTGTTGTGAATTTCTTGTGCGTAGGCAACGTGTTTTTCTGATATTGGCAAGACACTTACCTGTGTTGGCGAGAGCCATGCTGGAAATGCCCCTGCATAATGTTCTATAAGTATTCCCATAAAACGGTCTGGAGAACCAACCAATGCTCTGTGTATCATTACTGGGGTCTGTTTCGAACCGTCTTTATCTGTATATGTAAGACCAAACCTATTTGGCATATTTAAGTCTAATTGTATTGTAGATATCTGCCATTCTCTACCTATTGCATCAACCGCCATTACGTCTACTTTTGGACCATAAAAAGCGGCTTCTCCTTCTGCATCTTTGTGATTTATTTGTTTCTCAACAAGAAGTTTTTTCATTATTGACTGAGCTTTTTCCCACACATCATCTGCACCAATATATTTGTCTGTTTTTGACGGGTCTCTCAGGGAAAGTCGCATCCAGTAGTCTACTTTATATGTGCTGAGTGCTTTTTCTATTGTTGTTAATACTTTACTGATTTCATCTTCTATTTGGTCTTCGCGACAAAAAATATGCCCATCATCTTGTGAAAAAGCACGCATTCTTGTTAGTCCAGATAGTTCGCCAGGACGTTCATCGCGATAAAGAACCGCAAAGTCAGAAAAACGGACGGGCAGGTCTTTATAGCTTCTTGGGCTTGATGCATATATTTGTGTGTGTTGAGGACAGTTCATCGGTTTCAAAAACATTTCATCTGAAACGTACTGACTTTGTACTGTTAACATATCCTCTTTGTACTGTTCATAGTGTCCAGAGATTTTGAAAAGCTCTCCTTTGTTTATGTTTGGTGTGTGTACTTCACCAAAACCAAGTTCATCGTTAAGCTCTCGTGAAAAATTAATAATTTCTGAACGAATTATGTTTCCTTTAGGTGTAAAGAGCGGCATGCCACTACCTACCAAATCAGAGAATACAAAAAGTTCTTGCTCTTTTCCTATTTTCCTATGGTCACGTTTCTTTGCTTCCTCGCGTTGTATCTGGTATTTTTTTAAATCTTCTTTTGTATCAAAAGCAATCCCATATATGCGTGTAAGCATTTTATTTTTTTCGTCACCTTTCCAGTAAGCGCCAGCTATACGGTCAAGTTTAAATGAGTCTGGAGATATTTCTTCTGATGGATTTTCTGAATGTCCTCCTCGACATAGGTCTGTAAAGTTTCCTGCAGTATAGAGTGTTATTTTTTCTCCACTAGCTGCTATATCATTTATAAGCTCAAGTTTAAATGTGTTGTCGTTAAATCGCGCCGATGCCTCGTCTTTAGAAACTTCAACACCAGACATTGACTCCCATGAAGAAAGGATTTTACGCATTGTTTTCTCAATTTTTTTTAAATCCGCTTCGCCTGGTGCATTATTTTCACTTTCTATATTAGAAAAATCAAAATCATAATAAAAACCATTAGTAATTGATGGTCCTATTGTTGGTTTTGCGTGTGGATAGTTTTCTAAAACTGCCGCTGCTAAAAGGTGGGCAAGTGTGTGACGTTTAGCGCTTAGAGTGTCTGTTTCTGCCATATATCAATCGAGTATAGCAGAAATGAACTAAAAATCATTATTTTATATAGTTATATGTTATATAAGACGCTATTTCATTGTTTCGATATTGCTTATAAGACCATCGGTAATGTGTATTACTCGGTTAACATATTTTTTATCGTCTGGTTCGTGCGTTACCATTACAATAGTTTGGTTCATCTCATTGTGTAGTTTTTTAAACAAATCCAACACATTTGTTGCAGATAATGTGTCCAGATTCCCCGTCGGTTCATCTGCAAAAAGTATATTTGGATTATTTATTAGTGACCGAGCAATAGCAACCATTTGTTGCTGACCTCCAGAAAGCTCGTTAGGGTAGTAGTTTATACGGTCTTTTAGTCCAACTACATCTAGTAGCTCGGATGCACGTTTTTTATATGTTGATTTATTTGCGCCAGCTGCCATCGCTGGAATGTAGACATTTTCAATTGCTGAAAGCTCTACGATTAAAGCGTATTCTTGAAATATGTAACCTAGATTTTTTAGTCTGTACTCGGTCTTTTCTGCTTCTGAGAGTGTTAGCACATTTGTTCCTCCTAAAGAAATACTCCCTGCCGTTGGAGTGTCCAGTAATGATAGTTGGTGTAATAGTGTTGACTTGCCAGAACCACTACGACCCATTATCGCAATGAATTCTCCGTGTTCAACGTCAAAAGAGAGCCCTTTTAAGGCATGTGTTGGAACTTTACCAGGGTACGTTCGTTCAAGATTTTTTACTGTAAGAATATGTTCAGTCATAAGTATTAGCCAAATATCGCATCAAGTATTTTTTCATGTACAACCATTCTGGCTGGTATTATGCCTGCAAAAAATCCAGCTATTATAAATATTATAACGCTCTTAACAGAAAGAACGTATCCAAACGAAACTATAAGCGGACCAAACGGAAGTTGTATAGGGTATTCGTTTAATAACGGTTCTGCGATAAACAACACAAGCAACAGTCCAGCTGCTATTCCACAAATTACATAGAACAATGACTGAAATACGTATGAATAAATAATAATATCTTCTTTTATGCCTATGGCTTTTAATATTCCTATTTGCCTTCGTTTATTTATTGCATTTATATAAATCATAACGAAAACTGTAACGGTTGCTACAAGTACACTAATCATACTCACGATAAATGCTATTAATGTAAATGCGTTTAGTAATGATTGTATCACTGCCAGTAGCTCTTCGTATGTTTGTACTTTTAAGGTTGGCGCTAGTGATTGTATTCTTTGTTTGTAATAAGAAAGAGGATGCTTGTTTAAATTTGTTTTAACTAAAATCTGGGAAGCTTCGTTAGAAGCTGACATTACAGACTCAGCTTCTTTTGTTGTTATGTATGTGTTTGAAAGTGCAGTACCAAAGACAATATTTACGATACCTTTAACTGTGTATTTTCTATTTACCCCATTTGCATATTCGATTGTTACTTTATCTCCGATTTTTACTCCTCCAAGATCTGTCGGTACTGGTAAGTTATATCCTCCAGCTATTGCTGCTGATAAAAGTATTTGGTTTGTGTCGGTGTCTGAAAGTGGTTTACCAGCAACTATATAGTCATTTATTGTAAGTATTTTTTTAGAGCTTGATGGATTAATTCCTATTACTTGTGATGAAACTGTACTGTATACACCGTTGTGGTTTTTATCATATGAAATTGAAGCAGCTGTAAGGTACGTTTGTGTAGAGCCAATAATACCGGGTATTGTTTTAATTTGTGCCTGTAGTTTTTGTTGATTGTTAATGTATTGTTTTGGTACTGGTGATTGTTGTGGAGATATCGTAATGTCTGATGTGGATGTGTTTACCTCTAGTCTTATGATTGTATCTACAAGACCTGAGAAAACACCAGGTACAAAAATCATATTGAAAAAACTCAGAGATAGGATTAAAACCATAAGAACAAACATTCCAAGTCGTCCACGTGCGATTGATTTGTATGCAATAAAGAAAGCTGTTTTCAGGCTTTTCATGAGGGGTTATTTTTCACCTGTAATTACTTTTTCACCATTTGATATTCCAGATATAATTTGAACCATTCCGTTTTGTCCCGTGATAGCTGTTTTTACTATACGTACAACAGGTTTCCTGTTTTCAAGGATACGTACACTCGAGCTGGTTGCTGTTGTTGTAATAGCACTTGCTGGAATTATGATTGCATCACTAGACGATGCCGTCGTAATCTGCACATTTGCAGTCATTCCAGAGCGTATGTCTTTGTAGTCTTTGTCGAAAATTATTGTAGTTTTATAATATACAGCGCCTCTTATTATAGTTTGGGCTGGGTCAATTTCACTTATCACACCAAGAAATTTAGTTCCAAGGGGGAACGCGTCAAGTTTTATACTTACTGGGTCACCAACTGAAATACCAACTATATTATCTTCGGATATATTTGCGTTTACTTGTAGTTTTGCATCTGATAGTAACGACACCACCGTTATATTTGGACTTAGTACATCACCAACTGTTCCGTTTGTGTTTGTAACTATTCCAGAAACAGGAGCGATGATTTCAAGATTACGAATTCTTACTTCTATGTTTTTTACTTGTGCTTCAAGTGATTTAATTCTAGATTTTTGTTCATCAACACTGTTTTTTGTTGGGGCAGCGGTTATTAATTTCAGGTTTGCTTGTGCAGATGCAATGGTTGTATTTTTAATTGATATTATATGTTGAAGTGTTTGTATTTGTGTACTTGCTGCGTTTATTTCTGATAACCCAACAGAAGACATTGTGCGATATGACGCTTCTGTTGTGGCTGGTAATCCTGAGTTTACGGCAACTGCAGAAACAGAATCTTTTAGAAGGGTGTGTAGTATGTCTAAGTGTTTTGCAGCATTTGAAAGAGCCGTGTTATATTCTTGTTTTGTTGTGTTTGCAGAAATGGATGATATTTCTTTCTGCCATAGATAAAGATGTTCCGTTGCTGCAACTCGTCCAGACAAGATGTTGTTTGCTAACGTGAAGTCACTTATTGTAAATGTAAGCCTTGGATTATTTGTTTGCGCATCATAGAAAAAATCCGCAAGCTGATTTGTTGTTGCGTCTATTGCTTTTGTTTGCGCACTTATGAGTGTATTTCGAACACTTGAATATGAGTTATCTAAAGAACGCTTTGCTGTAGTAAGTTTTGTTTTTGTAAAGGCGATGGTTTGTATAGTTGCGCCTTCTTTTAATTTAAGAAGCGCGGTACTTGCCGTGGTTACATTTGCTTTTGCTTGTATAAGCATTGTGTCTAAAATACTACTGTCTTGTTGCGCAAGAATATCTCCTCGCTCAACATGTTCGCCGGTTTTTATATTTAACTTTATTAATTTACCAACAGTTTCAAAACTAAGGTTATTAGTAGTTGGTGATTCTACGTTTCCAGTTGCTAATACTTTTTGTACTATTGTTCCAGTGGTTGCTGACACGCTCAAATACAAAACCTTACTTGAGGTATTAAGGTAATATAAAAAACCACTAAAAATAATAAGTATTACTACACTAATACTTAAAATGTATTTGTTAGTCATGTTAATTATGATAATAGCATGCACTCACACATGAAAATCCTTGTTTTTTAGTCAAAACTTTTAGAGTTCTTTTATTGCGTCTATTACAATAGATACTTCACCATTTCTGTTTGAAGTCTTTCCTTTTACTAATAGACATTTGCCTGGTGTAAGTATTTCTGAATATTCTTTGAAGAGTTTTGAAAATACAACTGCCTCAACTGATTCTGTTTTGTCTTCAATCTTAACAAATGCCATTTTCTCGCCGGTTTTTGTTAAGATTGTGCGTACCTCTGTCAGAAGTACGGGTAAAATAATCACCATTCCGGGTTGTGGTTCGGATGTAATTGTTTTTATTGTGTGTTTTGATTTAGAAGTTTTATCTTTATGAGAATCTAACGGGTGTCCAGAAATATATATACCAAGTAGTTCTTTTTCCCAAATAAGTTTCTCTGAAAGAGAAACTGGTTCTACTTCGTTTGGTAATGATAACGTTGGTGGAATATTCATTGCTCCAAATAAAGAATCTTGTTGTGTTTTTGCAGTCGCCTCTTTGTGAAAGGCAAGTACTGATTCTATGTTTGCAAGTAAAAAACTTCGCTCTCCAAAATTGTCTAAAGCACCCGCTTTAATAAGTGCTTCTAAAGATTTTTTGTTTAGTGATGTTTGGCGGATGCTAGTTTTGGTTGTTTCATTTTCCGTGTCTTCTTCGGTGTGGTCTTCTGGAAGATTTGTTCCTACACGGGAAAGAAAATCATTAAGGTCTTTATATACTCCGCGTGCTGTTCGTTCAGAAAGTATTGCTTTTGATATTCCTTCTCCAAAGTTTTTAATAGAAGACAAACCAAAACGAATTGCCTTATTGTATACATGTATATGATTTGTATTTTTAGATTTTTTCTCTTTGTGTGATTCGGTTACTTCTTCAAGTAGTGGTTTTTCATTTTTTATATCTACTATCGTAAATACAGAACCACTTTCACTTACGTCTGGTGGCAAAACAGGTATTCCAATTCTTGAACATTCTGCGACAAGAATTGCTATTTTTTCAGTGTCTCCTGCACTTGCTGTTAGAAGTGCAGCCATATATTCAACGGTATAGTTTGCTTTCATATATGCTGTTTGATACGCAACTCTTCCGTAGCTTGCTGCGTGGGCTTTGTTGAAACCGTAGGCTGCAAATGGTTCAATTAGTTTCCACAACTTCTCTCCTTTTGCTTTTGACAACTTTCCAAACTCCTCAAAACCTTTTAGAAGTTTAACTTTTTGTGCCTCCATTTCTTCTGGGATTTTTTTACCCATAGCTTTACGAAGTTTGTCTGCCTCTAACCATGAGTAACCACCAAGCTTAATAGCTGTTAGAAGAACATCATCCTGATATACAAGTAGTCCATAAGAGAAATCAAGATATTCTTTCATTCGTTCATCAAGGTAGCTTATCAAGTGTGGGTTTTTCTTTCGTTCAATATACGCTGGTATTGTTTCCATAGGTCCAGGTCTGTATAGAGCTACCATCGCGTTAATGTCGTGAATAGTTGTTGGTTGTAGTTCTTTTAAGTAGGCTGTCATTCCAGAACCACCCATTTGGAATACTCCTTCTGTCTCTCCCGCAGCAAGCATTTCAAAGGTTTTTTTGTCGTCTATTGGTATTGTGTCTATATCTATTATTTCATTTTTACCATCTGCAACGCGCTGTATAGCATCAGCGAGAATAGATAAGTTTCTAATTCCAAGAAAGTCATATTTCAACAAGCCAACATCTTCTACGGCATGCATGTCATATTGAGTTATTAGCTTTCCTGTACCTTTTGGGTCTGGTTGTACTGGCGTCCACTCGTTTAGTGGCGTTGGTGAAATAACAACTCCAGCGGCATGTACTCCTGTTTGTCGTGCGCACCCTTCGACTTGTCTGGCAATGTCCAGTATTTCGTGTACATCGTCATCTTCGTTATAAAGAGTTTTTAGCTCATCTTCTATTTCCATTGCGTGGTCTATAGTCATTGGAAATCCTTGCGAACCCATTGGGATTAGTTTTGCTATTCTGTCACCAACACCGTAACTATGCCCAAGTGCTCGTGCAACATCTCGTACTGCGGCGCGCGCCATCATTGTTCCGAAGGTTCCTATTTGTGCAACCTTATCTTCTCCGTATTTTTCTTTTGCGTACGCTATTATTTCATCACGACGTGTGTCGGCGTAGTCCATGTCAATGTCTGGCGCTTTTGGTCGTTCAGGGTTCAAAAATCGTTCAAAAGGTAGTTTGTATGCAAGTGGGTCTACGTTTGTGATACCGGTTAAATAAGAAACAAGAGAACCAGCAGCAGAACCTCTTGTAGTGGTTAGAATACCCATTTTTTTTGCTTGAGTTAGTAAGTCAGAAACTACAAGGAAATACGGAGCAAATCCTTTGTTGTTTATAATTTCAATTTCATACTCTATACGTTCACGCAGCTCAGCCGTTTCTTTCATTTTTCGCCAAGATATACCGGCCTCTACTTTTTTACGAAGTTCACTTTCGTGTGTTGTTCCTTTTGGTATTTCGAAATTAGGGAACACCCATGAGCCAAGTTTCATAGATATGTTGCATCTGTCTGCTATGGTTCGACTTTGGTCAACGGCTTCTGGAATATCTTTGAAGTATTCGAGCATTTGTTTTTCAGTAGTAAAAGAAAAATCTTCATCTTCATGATACCCGCGTGAACCTTGTTGTATTCGGCGCATAATTTCCGTAGCTTCTCGGTCTTCACTGTGTAGGTAGTAGACATCTTGTTGTGCAACTAGCGGAACGCCACTTTTTTTAGAGAGTTCGATAATTTGACTCATTATGTTTTTATGACCATCTACTTTTGGGTGGTGTGAAATCTCTAAAAATACATTGTCTTTACCAAATATACTTACATGTTCTGCAAGTGCTGCTGAAGCACCTTCTACGTCATGTTCTTTCAAAAGTTTTGCAACATCTCCAGCAAAAGATGGAATTATTGCTATCAATCCTTCATGGTGTTTTCGTAACAAATCACTGTCTATCCGTGGACGTTCAAAATAACCTTCTGTAAATGATTGCGTGACTAATGGTATTAGGTTTTTATATCCAGTATTGTTCTCTGCCAGTAGTACAATTCTTGAGCGTTTTATATCTAGGTTTGGGTCTTTGTCAAAACGCGACCGTGGTGCTAAATAAGTATCAACACCTATAATTGGTTTAATGTCTGCCTTTGTAGCTGTTTTATAAAACTCTACTGCACCATGCATGTTTGTCGCATCTGTAAGAGCGATAGTGTCCATGTTATTTTTCTTAGCTGCGTCTACTAGCTCATGGATTTTAGGTAGTGCCTGCAAGAACGAGTAGTGACTGTGTGTGTGAAGGTGTACAAATCTACTTGCCATATTTAAATAGAATACCAAATTGGACGAGTTTATGCCTTATTGTCGTTTTTGTATATGCTAGAGTGTATTTAATGCGTCTAAGACTTTTGATTGCGGCTCTTATTTTTTCAGCGATACTTATTTTTTTGGAGCAATTAGCATTGTCTAATTTTCTATACTGGCACTATGTGTGGTTTGATACTGTGATGCATTTCATAGGAGGGCTTACTATCGGTACTTTTGTTGCTGCTGTTCTGCCACGATTCCAACCGTTTTATTATGTTGTATTTGTTTCTTTGCTTGCTGTTGGTTGGGAAGTGTTTGAGTTTTATTTTGGCAATAATGCACACGCGAGAAATTTCTTTTTTGATACGTCCGTTGATGTTCTGATGGATGCTTTTGGTGCTATAACAGCATATACGCTTGCACGTACAACTATATGGCGCTCAATTTAACTTTTTTAGGTGGTGCGAGTACCGTAACTGGTTCAAATTTTCTGGTAGAAAGTGACCAGGGCGGAAAAATGCTTGTTGATTGTGGTATCGAACAGGGGAGGGATTTTTCCGTTGAGGCTGTTTATGGAAACTTTCCATATGACCCAAAAACAATAGATGCGTTAGTTATTACTCATGCGCATCTTGATCATGTTGGAAGAGCACCAAAACTAGTGCGAGATGGTTTCAAAGGAAGAGTGTATATGACTTCTGCTACTTACGATTTGGCAACACTTATCTTGCACGATAGTGTGAATATTCTCGCACAAGAGGCTCATCGTAAACAGATATCAGTACTATATGAAGAAAAAGATGTGGAAAGCTTTTTGGCACTTGTTGAAATACTTCCATACCATAAAGAGCTCGTCGTTGCTGCTGGTTTATCTGTTTATTTGAGAAATACAGGGCATATACTTGGTTCGGCTAGTGTACGAGTTACTGGAAGTGAGGGCGAGACGCTTGTGCTTACTGGTGATATTGGTAATTCTCCTTCACCTCTTTTACCTGATTGGGAGCCTGTAGATGATGCTGACGCGTTGGTTATGGAAAGTGTTTATGGAGACAGATTGCATCCAGATAGTAGAGGGAGAGTTTCTAGACTGCGCGATACACTTAAGCGTGCATTTAAGACAGGGGGTGCTGTACTTATGCCTGCGTTTTCAATGGAGCGTACACAGTTAATGCTTTATGAAATATCAAACTTTATAGACGCTGGAGAAATACCAAACATACCAGTTTTCTTGGATTCGCCGCTCGCAATAAATATAACAGAAGTTTATAAAAATCATGGTACTGAGTATTTTAAACCGTCAGCAAAAGAAGAAATAAAACTAGAAGGAGATATTTTCAATTTTCCTTTTTTAAGTAAGACACTTTCACGTGAAGAGTCGAACAGAATTAAAGAATCTCATGGTTCAAAATTGATAATCGCAGGCGCTGGCATGAGTCATGGTGGACGAATAGGTAAGCATGAACAACGCTATCTGCCTGATCCAAAGACAACTCTTATTATTGTTGGGTATCAAGCCCCTGGTTCACCAGGACGTCTAATGCAAGACGGAGCTAAGAGTATAAGGATTCACGGTCGAGATGTACGTGTACGTGGTCGTATAGAGATTTTGGGCGGATGGTCAGGTCATGCTGACCGTGATGGACTTATGGAGTTTGCAGAGCATGCGCTACCTAGAGCAAAGACTATTTTTACAGCCCTTGGAGAGCCGACTTCTGAACGGTTTCTTGCACAGCGTATACATGATTTTCTAGGTGGTCATGCGGTAGTTCCTCACACTGGTGAGACGTGGAAGATTACAAAGACATATGTAAACAAAACGAATTAAACAAAATCAAAAGAAAAAACCACGCACTTGGTGCGTGGTTTTTTCTTTTGTTTACTCTAGGCTGCAATATCTTTTGCCACTCTTTCAAACACTTCTGGTTTGTCTTTTGCAAGTTCAGATAGTACTTTCCTATCTAGCTCTACGTCTTTCTTTTTTAGAGCGTCAATAAATGAGCTGTATGATCTAAATCCATTTTCACGTACAGCCGCGTTTATACGAACTATCCACAATTGTCTAAATACATTTTTCTTGTCGCGACGGTGTGCAAAAGCAAATTTACCTGCGTGTACAAGGGCTTCTTTTGCATGACGTTCTTTAGTAGAACGACTGTTTCGGTAGCCTTTTGCACGCGAAAGCACGCTTTTGCGTCGTGTTAGTGATGTTGTTCCTCCTTTTACTCGTGGCATAAATAAATAGTGTTAAAGATGTGTATAAAAATTATATACCAGGGAAAAAACGACGTCTTGCACGTTGACTTAGTGTAAGTATTGTCGTTTTTCTTTTTGCACGAGTAGTGTTACCAGACTCTTTTGCGTTGAAGTGGTTTTGTCCAGGTTTGCGTGCAATAAGTTTACCGTGCTTGGTGACACGAATTCTTTTTAGGTATGACTTGTTAGACTTCATGATTTTTTGTAGTTGGTTGTTTGGTTTTCTTTTCAGCTCCGTTGTTCTCGCGTTCTACTGCAGCTGCTTTGTCTCGCTCTATAACAGTTGCATATCCTTTCGGACATTTTGTTACAGGGTCACTTATTTTGAAGTCATAAGGTATAAGAAGTAAGAACTTCTCAAGGCGAGTTTTTAGAAACTCTGCCCCCATTCCTTTATAACGACCTTTTAAGAACAATTCTGCACGAACACGATGACCGTCTGCAAGCCATTGTGCAGCTTTTTTAGCTTTTAGCAACATGTCATTTTCACCAGTTCCGACTTTAATCTGAACTTCCTTGGTTTCAGACACTTTTGCCTTTGCTTTTGCCGCGCTTTTCTTTTTACTCTGCTCGTATTGAAATTTACCATAATCCATTACTTTCGCAACTGGGGGTTTTGCTTTTGGTGAAATTTCAATCAAGTCCAGGCTTGCTGTCTTTGCTGCAGCTAACGCTTCAGTAAGAGAAATAACACCAAGGTTTTCACCCTTGGCACCAATAACGCGAAGTTCTTTTGAAAGAATTTCACCGTTAATTCGTGTTCTCTCAATGCGAGTATATTTTTTCTTCAAAGCGAGTCAGGTAACTTTAGCACAATAACCAAACTTAGCAATACACAACCCATACAAACCACACCACCCAACTCAAAAACACTTATCCCCAACCACACAACACAACAAACTAAACAGGTATATACTAAAGACATCAAATAACCGTTATGTTACACACACACACATTACCTACACTTAGTTGTCTAACTAACCACACAACACAAACCAAACAAACTACATTGTCTTTTACAAAAGACAATGTAGTTTGTTCTTCCAAACCTAACCCAACTCACATATGCCAGTAGGAATAGCATTTAGAGGTATGATGTCTGCTAATGGTGGTCCTGTCTTGTGGGCGTGGGGTCAAAATACTTATGGACAACTTGGAGACAACACTGTCGTAAACAAATCCTCACCAATTCAAGTCGGAGCACTCACAACATGGTCTACTTTTGCAGCTGGATATCGGAGTACTATAGCCACAAAAACAGACGGAACGCTCTGGACATTTGGTTACAATAATTATGGACAGCTCGGAGACGGTACGGTAGTAGCAAAATCCTCACCAATTCAAGTCGGAGCACTAACAACATGGTCTACTTTTGCGGCAGGATATTACCACACAACAGCAATAAAAACAGACGGAACACTCTGGACATTTGGTTACAATACACAAGGGCAACTCGGAGACGGTACAGTAGTAGCAAAATCCTCACCAATTCAAGTCGGAGCACTAACAACATGGAGTTCTGTTTTTGCTGGCACTAACCACACAATAGCACTCAAAACAGACGGAACACTCTGGACGTGGGGTCAAAATAACTATGGACAGCTCGGAGACGGCACTGTCGTATATAAATCCTCACCAGTCCAAGTTGGTACACTCACAACTTGGTCTTCTTTTATTGGTTCTTTGCTTAACACAGTAGCAATCAAAACAGACGGAACACTTTGGGTATGGGGTCGTAACGATTATGGACAGCTCGGAGACGGTACAGTAGTAGCAAAATCCTCACCAATTCAAGTAGGTACACTAACAACATGGAGTGCTGTTGCTGTTGGGGCTCTTTATACAATAGCACTCAAAACAGACGGAACACTCTGGGCGTGGGGTCAAAATACTTATGGACAACTTGGAGACAGCACAGTCGTAAACAAATCCTCACCAGTCCAAGTTGGTACACTCACAACTTGGAGCTCTGTTGCTTGTGGTGATTCACACACAATGGCACTCAAAACAGACGGAACACTCTGGGCGTGGGGAAACAACGGTATTGGACAGCTCGGAGACGGTACGGTAGTAGCAAAATCCTCACCAATTCAAGTAGGTACACTCACAACATGGAGTGCTGTTGCCACTAACGGCAGTAATTATACAATAGCGTTAATAAAATAGGGTTATTTTATGTAAAACCAGCAGATGCCGAAGGCATCTGCTGGTTTGTTCTTTAGAGTTTCTGATGTTTGCATTTTGGTTACTTGCTAGCCGTGTTTTGTTTAGATACTTTACGCACTTGACCACTTGTATTAAATGTATATACTTAATCTAATCACTACGAAAAAGACCCTTACGGTGTTTTGTCTCCGTCGGGGGCTTTTTTATTTTAATTTCTGCAAAATTGATTTTTGATCACCGATATACGCAATATCAACACCTATTCTTTTCAACAAAATCGAACATTTGTCTGGTGTTCCTGGTGACAAAATAGTTTCAAATTTTTTATTTTCGTGCAATTTCTTGACAAGCGGAGCATAGTCGCCATCGCTAGCAACTAAAACGGCTTTGTTTAATTTATCTTCATAGAAATCTTCGATGGCTTGCATTATTAAATCAGAATCACAGTTTCCTTTAGGTTCTTTGTTGCCGTTCTGGTAAACAACTTCTTTAAATACTAATGTAAAACCTGATTCTGATAAGTAAGTGTAAAGGCTTTTGTATTTTGGAATTAAACCAATAAATATATAAGCCCTATCAATTTGATATTTGTCAGAAAGCCAAATACGAAAACTTTTATAATCTAATTCCCATTTTAGATGATTTTTAAGTGATTTGTCCAGATTCGCAGCGTCAATATATGCAATATTGTGCAATCTTTTAGTATCTTCTTTACTCATTGTTACTAACTATCTCATAAAGAAACACTTGATTCAAAGAATAAGTTAGTTTTAGTACACCACCCAACTCAAAAACACTTATCCCCAC
>CAYYQT010000003.1:0-57080 GCA_964473795.1 uncultured Candidatus Saccharibacteria bacterium
TGTGTGTGTGTGTAACATAACGGTTATTTGATGTCTTTAGTATATACCTGTTTAGTTTGTTGTGTTGTGTGGTTGGGGATAAGTTTTCTAGATGTGCGGATAGGGAGAATCGAACTCCCACCTGATGCTTGGGAAGCATCTGTTCTACCACTAAACCATATCCGCATTACGCACTATAAACCAACCCAACTTAGTATGTTTTTCCACAAAGGTCTTTTTTCGCTGGTATCTTTCATAGTTTTTAGTGGAACAACTACAATCACCCTTTCGCCTGGACGAGCAACTCCAAAAGACATGCGTATAGCAGCGTCTTGTCCTCGAGGAGTTTTGAGTATTGCAATACTTTTCTCAAGGGCGCTTTGTCTAGACGACAGCACTTCTGATTGTTTTTGAGTTTCGTTTGCTGTGTTCCATGCAAACTGAGCTTTACCAACAAGTCCAAAAATAAGAGACGCAAACCAAAAAGAAAGAAGTATCAGAACCGCTGCAATCACACCATGCTTAATATGGTCTTGGTACGTACTGCGCACTGATTTTCGAACGTATTGTGACATGCTTTTATTATACCAGCACAAACAGACAGTATATATCTTGGTTTATTAAACTATGAACGGTCACTATCTTGAACCATTTTCATAAACACTTCTTCTGGTATATCCACCTTTCCATGAGCTGCCATACGTTTCTTCCCTTTTTTCTGTTTTTCAAGAAGCTTCATTTTTCGTGTTATGTCACCACCATAGAGATGCCCTGTTACATCTTTACGCATAGCGGAGAGTGTTTTTGAAGCAATAATTCTACCAAGTGCTTGTGCCTGTATTTTTGCTACAAAAAGTTGTTTGGGCAAAACTCCGTGCAGTTTTTCTACCATTCTGTCTGCTTCTTCCTGAACACGCCTTCTTGAAACAACCCTTGCAAACGCAGGTACAGGCTCGTCTGCAACCAAAATCTCAAGTTTAACAACATCTGCAACCCTCTCATCAAGAAATTCGTACGACAATGACGCATATCCTGACGATACGTTTTTAACTCTATCAAAAAATCCTCTCATAAGTTCGCGCAATGGCATCTCAGCAACAAGCTCGGTACGTCCATCTATGTAGTTCTCTGTTGCAATAACAACAGCTTCATGGTCATGAAATAACTGTAATAATCCTGAAAGAGATGCTGGTGGAGTTATTAGTATTACTTTTACCCACGGTTCTTCAATTGCCGCGATGTCTCCAAAATCGGGGAAACGTGATGGTGTATATATAGTTTCTCTTTTGCCTTTTTTTGTAACAATTGTATATGAGATAGTAGGTATTGTTACGATAAGTTTAAGAGAAAACTCCCTACGTAAACGTTCTGTGATTATTTCCAAATGTAACATTCCTAGGAAACCGCACCGAAAACCACGTCCAAGCACTCCAGACGCTTCTTCTTCAAACGAAAGAGACGAGTCTGACAAACGCAGACGTCCAAGTGCTTGTCGTAACTCAGACAAATCATTTTGGTTTTCAGGATATACAGAAGCCCATACAACAGGTCGTGGAATATCAAAACCAGATAAGGCTGGTAAAGCACCCCTATGAGCTCCCACAGTATCTCCAACAGCAACAATACCCGGCTCTTTTATTCCAGTTACAATATAACCAATCTCCCCAGCAGAAAGTTCGTCGACAGGTGTTTTGTCTGGCGCAAATATACCAACCTCAAGAGCGTTAAAGTTTTTACCAGCCGCACGAAAAGTAAGCGCTGTGCTTTTTTTCAATGTCCCATCAAAAACTCGAGTGAAAACAGTAATTCCTCTATGTGTTGAGTACGAAAAATCAAAAATGAGGGCTCTAGGTTCGTCAGAAGTAGATTCCCTAGGAGCTGGAACACGCTCAACAACAGCCTCGAGTAATTCGTCGACACCGTCACCAGTACGTCCAGACACAGCAAGAACATCATCAGTTGAAACATCTAACAAATTAGCGATCTCTTCTTTAACCTCATCTGCTCTTGAGTATGGAGAATCTATCTTAGATATTACTGGTATTATTTTACAACCAGCAGCTCTTGCCATAGACAGTGTTGTTAGTGTTTGTGCCTGGACACCCTGCGTTGAGTCTACAAGTAGCAACACACCTTCTACAGCCTTTAGAGCGCGCGAAACTTCGTATGCAAAATCAATATGCCCAGGAGTATCAATTAAATTAAAAACATAACTACTACCGTCTTTGGCAGAGTAATTCATGCGCGCTGGCTGCATTTTAATTGTTATACCTCGCTCTCTTTCCAAATCCATATTATCCAAAACCTGATCACGCATTTTTCGTGGGTCTATAGTTCCAGTTCGTTCAAGAAGCCTGTCGGCCAAAGTTGATTTACCATGGTCGATATGGGCAATAATACTGAAGTTTCTGATTGAATTAGTTTTTATCATGAAGCGCCAAATGTAGGTAGAATCCCGCGTTTTTTAGCAAAACGATGAACAGCTATGCTCATATCCTTGAATTCTTGATTACGTAGTAGTACTAATACTGCCACAACGATGACAACACCAACAATACCAGCTATCAGCCCTTGCGTGAAGACCGCCACTAATGTGGTGAGTGGTGCGATATTTCCCATGAATACAAGAGTCACATATGCAGATGCCCCACCTAAAGCAGACGCAACTATACCTTGTGTAAACGGACGTACAAGTGAACTGTTAAAACCTGGGGCAACTTGCCTCATTGCTAACAACAAACATGCAGTTGTTACTAACTGTCCGAGTACAATAGCAAGTGCAAAAATCAATACTATATTTCCAGACACGTTTCCAACACGCAGGATAGAACCAAACAACGAAAGCATTTCACCAGCTCTATGTAAATAAAACAAACCTCCAGCGGCTGTTACTATAGAAATAATTCCACCGATTGTTTGGTAAGCAAGAGGACGCCATGACTGATGCGCAGCATACAGTGCTCGTGATAACAAAAGTATCAAACCCTGCGCGGCAAGAGCAACAACAAGAATCGCAAAAACAGCTGCCGTTAACCGCGTATCACTCCAGTCAAAACGCCCAGTCCCTAAAATAATTCTCACAAGATGAGCACGCAACACTATGGCAAGACCAAATACAATTGTTGACCAAAGCACCAAGTGCTTTGCAGCAGCTGAAAGAACGCGTGCAAATTCCTTTTTATCACCCTTACCAGACAGCTCAGAAAGTACTGGGAAAGCAGCAACTGCATATGACGCGCCAATAAGTGCTAATGGCACAGCTTCTAGATTAGTGGCAAATGTAAATACAGATATCGCCCCTTCACCAGCACGTGCGGCAAGAACCGTTATGGCAAAAATAACTACAGACCCAACACTAAGAGTTAACGTTCTAGGAACGGAATCATGCATAATCGGCTTCATAATTTTCCACGATGGAATAACGAGACGTGGAATAAGTTTTGCATGCATTACAACAGGTACATGAACAGCCAAATACGCAAGTGAGCCAAGTATTACCCCATAACCAATTCCAATCAGCCCAAACCTTGGATATAAAACAACAGCTCCAAAAATAATACCTAAGTTATAAAATACTGGAGACAATGCATAAATTAAGAAACGTCTATGTACCTGTGTCACACTAGCAAGTACTCCAGAAAGACCTAGTAAAATAGGCTGCAATAGCAACAGTCTTGTTAGAGCCACAAACGCATCAAAGTTAGGTAACGACACAAAACTAGGGAAAAATAACGCGAGTATCTGAGGCGCTGCGATAGCAACAACGACAGATATTGCTCCACCAAAAATCAACAAAAATGACGAAGTGTGCGAAATCAATTTCTTTGCGTCTTCTTGTGAATCACTTGCAATACGCGGGATTAAAACGTACGCAGACACAAGAGATGCAACAAGTGTAAACACCAAATCTGGGATTTTAAACGCAGCATAATACAAATCCAAAGACGTCGATGCACCAAAGATATGTGCAAATGTACGATCACGTATAAGCGCAAGTGCTTGTGATGCAAGAGTTAGGGCCGCAAGCAAATACGCCGCCTGGTGAAGACCTCGTATTGGTGTTGCTAAACGTTGTAAAAACTTACGAACCATAAAAACTATTTACTAGAAGATACCTTTGTTGTTTTTTTACCTACAAATGGACTTTTTTGATTAACAACAAATGGATTATTACCATTTTTCAACACGGATATGTATTTTTTAACAGACTTTGCATTACTTGATGACATTGACGCAATACTTTTTAATTGAGTAAGTGCTTTCTTATATTCTTTATTATGTGCATAAGCTATAGCTAAGAAGTATCTTGCATTTGCATATTTTGGGCTGATTTTTACTGATTTCGACAAGCTTTCGATAGCACCAGTAAAGTCACCCAAGTTTTGCTTCAATACTCCAACCTGAAACAAAACAACTGGATTATTTGGCGCAAGACTTGCAGCAGACTCCGCTGCTTTTAGTGCATTTTTTGTTTTCCCAAGTACTGCTTCTACTTGCGAATACAAGAGAAATGCAGGTGCATAGTCCCCTTTAAGAGACATTGTGTCATTCAAAAAACCTTCAGCTTCTTTATACGATTTATTTGAAACAGAAATCTGAGCAAGAATAAACGGTACAATCGGGCTTGTTGGATTTAATTTTTGCGCTGTTTTATAAGAATCCATTGCCGCCTTATAAGCGCCTGGAGCGCCTATCGATATAACAGACTTGTAAGCGTTACCGAGTGAATACCAATTATCAAACGAGTTTGGATTAAGTTGTATTGCCGCGTTACCTGAAGCTATTGTTTGAGTAAGCACAGCTTGCAGTTTGTTGCGAGTCTCTTTTGTTGGTTTTTTTGTATCTTTTTCGATTTTTTGTATATATGCAATTCCTATCGCAACTTTTGTACGATACGCGCCGTCCGTTTGTGCTGTTAATAATGATTTATTTATAGCAATATCTGCTCCTTGTAAATCACCTATAACAAGCGCGTTTTGTGCTCGCAACATTTCTACACGAGCTATATAGCTCTCTACAACAAAATAAGCAATCAGTGTTGTAGCTACGATTACTGCAATTATAGATACGATTGCGATTATTCCAGTCTTTGTGTTTTTAGAAAATAAAATTACCCTTTCTTTTTGTGGTTCAAAATATTTAAGAATAGAGACAAACAACCCAACAATCACAAAACCAAAAATAATTATAGCTGGTCCAGGAACAACAAAAATAAACTCGGTCAGAAAATATATCGCTCCAACAAATACAACAAAGGCTATCCTGTTTATACTTTCGTCATTGGTTCTACGAAAAATCAATGCTCGTATTCCAAAAAATACAAAAAATGCCAGAAATGCAATCCACGCAATAATCCCTACAATACCAGTAGTTACAAATGAGGTAGGTATAAAACCAACACCATTTACAAAATTAGTATTCCAAAACTGAGTAGCGTTTAGTCTACTGTCACGAAAACTTAACCAATCTTGACCGAATGTGTTTGGTCCAGAACCAAACACATAAGACTGTCCGTACACCTGACTTCCTATAGACATTGTTGATTCAAAAGACGGACGTACACTATTTACACTCCAAACTCCAGACATTATCGATGAGCCGCCAACAATGAACACCACAGAAGTAATGAGAACAACGGCTGGTGCGATAAGGCGGGCTTTTTTAGAATTAGACGTGGTATTTTTCACTGTCTCTTCTATAGGCATTGAAAATATGTCATTAACAAATTCTTCTGTTGTATTTTCATTAAAACTCTTATGCTGGATAATTCTTTCAACCAACAAACACGTTGCTATTATAGCCACAAGAATCCATGTTGTTGTTGAGTTTGATATTGCTATGAAAAGTAATTCTATAAAAAGTACTACTCGTAGAATTTTTTGTGTACGCAAAGTTGTGTCCATAAAACGATACATAAAAAGTATCGCAATTACAGCAAATCCAGACAGTATTCCAAGATCATAAAATGAACCGACTATAGATACATTTGAATTAATATATGTCTTGGCAAACAAAGATATTACAAGTAAAACAACTTGCAGTGCAATAACAGACACAGTAAGCACAATACCCGCACGGTAAAGCAACTTGTATTGTTTTATGTTACGAACCAAAACAGCCCCAAGTGTTGCAAAAAAAGCAGCAAGTACTATAAAAACAAGAGTATCCGACTCTAGTACATTTCCAAAAACAGTAACTGATGTTGGTGTACTAGAAAATAATGCAGACAACACATACGCAATTGGTACAAGCCACAAAATACCAACAGTCAGTAGTCTTGGTAAGGTTATACTACCTCGCAAAAGCTGAATTAACGCATACACAACAAACACAACAGCACCTCCGAGCACAAACAACGAAGTCTTTGTATACAAGAACGGAACAGATGATGATGGTATAAAAGTAACTACACCAAGAAAAATTGTAGCTAAAAAGGTATATAACAAGATACTTTCTACCCGTTTTTGTAATGTGATGTTAAGTAAAAATTTTTCTTTTAAAGACATGAAGTGTGTTCTCTGTTATGTTGGCAATTACTAATTGTATTAGTTTAGTGTAACAGATATACATATGTTACGTTTATAATTTTCCACCAGATTAGCAAAAATCCAACCACGATTAACGTAGGTTGGATTTTTACTAAACTGAGCTGATAAGCCGAATTCTGTCTTACTTAAATTAATAAGATAAGTACGATCATCTATCTGGGACTAAAGTTACCAATAGCCTCGAGCGGCGCTCCCAGACAAGCTGGGTACGGCCTTGCACAGAAGTAAGGATTTTGCCGTTTCACTCGTGTGTTTCCACACGATTCTTCCATAAGGAAGTCTAGCCCTTTCGGGGTTGACGTCACTGCTCGCACCTCTCGCCTCACGACGGACGGGCGTTACCCGCTACTGTCCTGCTGTGTATAAATACTCAGCCTGTGTTCGGACTTTCCTCTCTGAAACAAAAGTTACAGAGTAATCGTATTGCTCAGTCTTTTTCTATTATGCAATAAAAACCTATTATAAGCAAATATAAAAATAACCACACAAAGTGTGGTGATTTTTATACTCAATAAACCTTAGATGATATCGCAAGTACCACTCACACACGCTAACTCACGCTTTAATTCTGTTTCATCATGTTTTTCGTACAAGAACAACTTTGCATAGTCAATTTCTGGAAACTCTTTTGACAGTTCTTCATATCTTTCTTTTGTAATTTCTTCATATGGAGCTAATTTATATACATAGTCAGAACGTGGAAGGAAAGATAGTCCGCCTACTATGTCCCAATTTTCATATACCCAATTAGCTACCTGAATCCATTCATCATCACCAACAGACACTGTTACAGATGGATTATGTTCTGTATAATTTTGCTTAACAAGTTTCCAATGCTCCAACTGGTCAAGTGCCGTCATATCGTTTTTTGTAACGGCACCGTCTGGTGATTTTACAGGGAAATCAAATACATATGTGTTTGCGTCATCAACACCCTGTCCAACTTCTGGATTAAATGGAACACCTTGGTCCTTAAGCATTTTAAACAATGAATCTGTAGCACTTATTCTGATACGTCGAATGTAGTAGGCAGAGTTTCGCGGATGCATACCAGACGAAACATCAAACGTTTGTGATACCGTACCGGATGGTTTAACTGCTGTAATAGACATGGATTCATTAACACCAAAACGTTTTGCGTACTTTTTGTTTGTTTTAATTGTTTCTGCACGCATTAATTTTAGAGTTTTTTCATCACGAACAGCTTTTGAGTCCCACTGACCAGTAACAGAAACTCCCAGTAATGTTTCGGCTTCACAATTGTTTTTCCATTCTTTAGATAAATATCCAAAGTTAGTAAGTGTTGATTGATACGTTCCTATAATAGTTGCAATACGCGCCTTTTTAACAAGAGTCTCTGTTGTGTCATCGTTACGAGCGATAACTTCTGATAGGTTACAAAACTGTTTTGATTTCAAAATTATTTCTCCACACGGGTTTGTACCAGGCAGACCAACAATACTTCCGTTTTTTATATAGCCAGTTTCTTCCCATTTTTTTATACGGCGCGCTGGTAACTGTTTAATCAAACTCCCTCGGTTAAATATTCCTCGCTCTCCAGACTGAGACTTCATAAGCGCAACCCATTCTTCCATAAACTCTGTGTTTGATGGTTTTTCTAAATATACAGCAGAGTTATTAGCAATTGAACGGTGAGGGTCTGTTACATAAAACTGACCTTTTTTTGCATCACGCAAGTTAGTGTCATCTAGGTCAGACAGTGAAATCATTGCACTGCGACGTACACCACCAGCAACAACACACTCGCCTATTTTACAAATTATGTCATGCACATCTATATTTCTGAGTCTACGACCTTGGTGTGACATAACGCGCTCACGAACAAACAACAGAAGTGAACGAAGTGGTTCTGGTCCAGACGCTTTGCCACCCATTACCTTAAGACGTGCACCTGCTGGACGTATTTTTGAATAATCAAAATCAACATCACTGCCGTTATACCAAGATTTAACTCCGTGAGTTAAAGCGTCGCACCACCCCTCTTTTGAATCGCCAATTACATATGTTGGGAGCTTGTCGCCCGCTTGATGTTTAATTTGTGGAAATGCTTGTACGTTTGCGCTTTCAACAGAATACCCAACTCCAGTACCACACATCGAGATGTACATTATCTCTGCAAAATCAGTGAGTTTATTTGGAGCCATATATGAACAGTTATAAGCAGCAACATTACAACGACGAACCGCATCACCAGCAAATTGCATGAGTCGCATTGATGGCATTACTTGCTGAGTTAAAATCGCCTCTCGTATTTCTGTATACTCTTTTTCATTTAGTTTCTTTCCTAGGTTCTCACGCATTAAGGTTACGTAACGGTCAACTGTCTCAACCCAAGTTTCTCTACGTGATTCGTTTGGAATCCATTTTGCATATGACCTCAAGTAGACAAATTCTCCCAAAGGATTGTTTTTAAAATATTTCTTACTTTCTTTTGTGAGCTCACGAACACGCTCTGGTACGTCGTTTTGCACGGAACGTAACTGAGCTCTTTTATCTCGATACAATATAAACGATTTTGCAGATGCAATAAAATCGTTAAGCATTAGCTGTTTCTCTACTGAGTCTTGAATACCCTCAACAGTTGGAAGGAACGTTTTGTACTTCTTCGAAAATCTAGCAAGCTCTCCAGCAACTTGATGGGCTAGCAGAATGGCATCTTCGTGACTTCCTTCGCCAGACTCAATCATTGACTTATGAATAGCGTTTATTATTTTTTCAAACTCAAATGGAGCTAGTTTTCCATCTCTCTTTTCAATTTGCGGAACTAACTCTTGGTATTTTTTAGTTTCCTTAATATTACTTTTTGGCTCGACACTTTTTTTATCTGGAGTTGAAACTGAAATAGTGGATGTTTTTGTCTTTGCCATAAAGTGAAGATTGGGTTGATGATAATTGCGCCTCACGCGCCTCGTTCTATTGATTGTACTCCTACTCTACAATTACGTCTTGTGGATAGCTGATTTTGAAACGTATTTGAAATGTTGCAACAACAAAATATATACAGTTTTTTATATTTTGTTGTTGTGTAAAGTTGCAAAAAATAAAACTAATGACCTATATACTTATTATTCACAACCATACGTTATATATTGTCTTTAAATACTTAAACATCATTGGTAGCACATATGCTGTAATACCACACGCACCATAGACAACACATACTAAACTGATTATGTATAAAGGACATCAAGAACACTACTGCCACACAGGCATTTCGAACGTGTCCTATAGAATATGATGATGTCTGTTATAACACTATCCGATGGACTGTCAGACAAACACAATGTACTCTATACACTATATGCTTTACTTAATTGCAGGCGCTGTGTTTACAGCAACAATTCTCGGTGGGTCACTAGCACTAATACTAAAAGATAGACTTCATTTAATTTTAGGTTTTAGTGCTGGTGCTGTTATAGCCGTTGCTTTTTTTGGGATACTTCCTGAGGCGATTGGTCTTGGCGGAGATACATACTCTGCATCTACAATTCTCTCAATAACAGCCTTTGGTTTTATGCTTTATTTACTCCTAGACAGAATGTTTTTACTACACAGTCACGATGATGACAAAAATACCATGCACAACAAGCGCGGAGTTGCTGGAGCCGGCAGTTTATCATTCCATAGTTTTCTTGATGGTATAGGTATAGGTTTTGCCTTCCAAGTTTCTCCAACTGTTGGAGCTATTGTAACGATAGGAGTTCTTGCTCATGATTTTTCCGATGGTATTAATACAGTTAACTTAATACTAAAAAATAACGGAACTGTCGCAAAAGCTCGTAAGTGGCTTTTGATAGATGCAGTAACGCCAGTTATAGGAATTGCACTTACTTTCCTATTAACAATATCTAGCAGCATACTCTCGTTGTTACTAGCACTATTTGCCGGATTCTTTTTATATATAGGAGCTAGCGATCTAATACCAGAAAGTTACCATGCACACCCTGTACGTTGGACAACATACTCTACTATCTTAGGTGTTGTTATTTTATATCTAGTTGTTAAGTTTGCTTCTGCATAAAACAAAATAATCAGTTAAAAACTGATTATTTTGTTTTATCTTTTCTTACGCCAAGCGTCTATTAACGCATGGTTACCTGTTTGTAAAACTTTTGGAACTTTATATTTCTTTCCGTTCCATTCTATTGTTTCTGGTCTTGTGTATGTTTCGTGTGCAGAAATCCTACGTTCTTCTATTGATTCGTCTTTACCTAAAACACCAGACAACCTTCGTGTAACAACGTCTACAATAGTCATCGCTGGCAATTCTCCACCAGTTAATATATACGGACCTATTGAGTATTTTTTTACCGTTGCGATTGTTTTAAATATTTTAAGTGCACGTTCGTCTATACCCTCATAGCGCCCAGCAACCAAAACAACGTCATCGTATTTTGACAAAACGTCAGCCTCTTTGTTTGTAAAATCTTTACCGCCAGGAGTAAACCAAACTATAACTACTTTAGAATTCTTACGGCGAGCTAGTGATTTTTTTACGGCGTTTACAACTGGTAGAGCAGCCATAACCATTCCAGGACCACCGCCATATGGACGTTCATCTATTTTTCCCCATACATTAGTTACAAAATCACGCGGATTTTGGTATGAAATTTTTATATGTTTTTCTTTTTGGGCACGTCCGAGTATAGACGCATTAAGATACGGCTCACAAGCTTCCTGAAAAAGTGTTACTAAATGAAACCGTAATGTTTTTCTTTGTTTGGGCATATTTACATTTAAGCATCTTCTCGATACCTACGCTCATAATTATCGATATGTAATTTACGTACAAATAATTAGCCGCCTAGTTCATCAACAGCTTCGTCTATTGTTTTGAATTCATGTTCTCTTTTTCCACCAACTGGTTCAGTTATTTTCAAATTGACACGAGCGTTATTTTTCATACCAACAACACGCAAAAGTGTTCGAAGAGCTTTTGCTGTAGCGCCATCTTTACCTATTATTTTCCCCATGTCATCTGGATGCACAGTAAGAGTTAACAGAACACCCATTTCGTCCACAGAACGCTCTGTTTGTACTGAATCTGTATTATCAACAAGTGATTTAATTGTATATTCTAGAAATTGTTGGTCGTGTTCCATGTTCAAAAATATATTATATAAAGGATAGTTATAACTACCAAAGCACTTAGACTAAACAGCTGTTTCTACTGTTTCCTTTTTTTCTTCTACAACTACCTCTTTTTTTGCAGGTTCTGCTTCTTGAGTTTTTTCTGAAGCAGGTTTTTCTGTCTCATCACCCTCTTTTTTAATAGGATTTTTCTTAGGAAGAACGTTTACAATATCTCCTTCGAGAACGTCCTTTTTGATTAGTAGGTTCATAAGTGATGGCGAAACTTGTGCGCCATTACTCATCCAGTATTTAATACGGTCAGCGTTTACTGTTGACACCTTTGTCTTTGGGTTATATGTACCAACAAGGTCAACAAACTTACCAGCTTTTGGTCCTGCTGTTTTTTCTGTAACAACCATTCGGAACGACGGATCGTTACGACGGCCTATACGCTGAAATCGAATCATTAACATATGTAGCAACACAGTACCAGAACGAAAGGCTCTGGTCAACAACTCGCGTAAGACTTGGTCGTGTTTATATCAATTTACGTTATATAAAACACAAAATCGGGCCGTCTGAGAAAAAATCCCAGTACGACCCGACCACCTTTTCCTACCGCACTGTCGCGCCAACTGCGACAGGCTTTCCGTCAATCAATGTAAAGCGCGACGGAGGCATTGTTTTTACGGTGATGATTCGATAATCATCACCACTCTTAACAATGACAACCTCGTTCTCGTCTTTCTTGAACGAGGTTATCATTGTGTACAGAACTCCATTGCTCAACTGGAATTCGTACGAATGCTCTGGAGGTATTTGATATACCCCCACTACAAAACCACCCAGGAACATAATTGCCACGACAACAGAAAGTGCTCCAATCGCTAGGAGCTTACTCTTACTTAATGCAACAAGCGAAAAAATTCCACTTGTCAACACTAAAAACAAACCAAAAACTTGGAAAGACATCATCTTTTTTCTCCTGTTTGTTGAAATTAAGATTAAACAGTCTACTTACTGAAGTATCACATACTTACATATTAATCAACATATACAATACTTATCTGATTACATACAGTACTGTTAACAATCAAATATGTAAAACAAATTATTAAACCCCGCCATTAAATGGCGGGGTTTTTGTTGTGTTTTTGCAAGCCCAACCTCCTCTCCCTTCTTTGAGAGGCAAGTAGTACTCTAACAGACACAACGCAAACGACGGACACGAGTATCGCCGTTTGCAAGAACGCCACGAATACCGAGATAACTACAGAATCTGCAACTATCTCAAATAGGCTCAGCGTGGTGCACAAGAAAAGACCCGCACCAATGAGCCTAAAGTTAAAAAATGTCATGACCATTCTCCAACCTCTTTACGATTTCCTGCTCGGAACAGATAAGTCTCGAGAGCTCTTTGCGATCTATTTTAGCGCCTGTCATGTTTGCGCGATTAACTAAAATAGAGAGCTCTAATAGCTCTTTTACGACGTGTCTTGCGCCCCTTAAACAAAGAACCATAAGCTCTTTGTTTGATGTTCCAAGCGCCTCGTAGGAAACGAGACCATCGTCTTTAAAGGCACGGATGATGAGGTAATTTATCATATACGACGAATCACCACCAGCACACATTAACTCGCGAAGAGCCTTAAATGAAAGCTCAAAATTATTCATGACAGATCCTTTCTTGTTTAGGATTAATTCATTTTAACCCTATCTTTCAAAAGCCTACTACATAAAGAATACCTAAACAAGTCAATAGCAAACCATTCCATATATCAAACACAGAACCCTTACATACTTAAAACAGCATATAAACTCATTAACTAATCTACAAAAAACCAATTTTCAGTCAACCCACTCTAACAAAACTCAACAAACTCGGAAGTTTCAATCTTCAGCAAGATTGTACCTTTGTCCGAACTTTTTTTGAAGAAAATCCCGAATAGGAATCGGAACGCTTCGAGTACTTTCTCTCGCGCTCTGCGGAGCGCGTATGACAACACCGCACCATCGCCCTCGTTACCTCGGTCGGGTTCGCTCAGAAATTCCAAAACAACAAACTAAAACAAGTTTTATTACTTACGCAATATCGTTTGTTGTTTCTCCATTCCTTTGCGAACTGTGGTGCTATGTCTGTGGTTAATCGAGAATACTCTCGGTACAAAACACTTCACATTGGCAACTCACTTCGTGAGTTATGCCTGCTCAGTATTTTGTACCTCGCTTAGTGGCTTCGACTAGAGTTTGGTGTGAATCTGAACAAAAAAAAGATTGTGCTACGCACAAGTAAATCTTATTCCCCGCCCACACCACTATGATTGCAAGTCTACGATAAAACTTTCAACATCCGTTTCTTTGGTTGCCCATGATGTAACTATACGGACTGCTGATTTTTCATCGTCAATTTTTTGCCAAACATAGAATCCATATTTTTCTTTCAATTTCTCTATGAGTTCATTTGGTAAAATTGGAAAAATCTGATTTGAAACGGGTTGTGTCAAAAACTCATGTCCGAGACTTGAAATCTCTTTTGATAACTTTGTTGCCATAGAGTTTGCATGTTTCGCCAAATCAAAAAATAATTCATCTTTGAAAAGTTCTATAAACTGAACTCCCAAAACACGACCTTTTGCAAGCAGTCCTGCTTTTTGTTTTATGTTATATCTGAAATCTTTCTTTAGTTCGTCGTTACAGACAACAATAGCTTCGCCAAGCAGTGCTCCGTTTTTGGTTCCGCCGATATAAAAAGCGTCAACCAATTTTGCAATGTCCGATAATATCAAGTCGTTATGCTCTGATGTTAATGCTGAACCGAGACGCGCACCGTCAAGATACAAAAGTAGATTATTATGTTTGCAAAAGTCTGACAATTTCGTTAGTTCCTCTTTATCGTAAATACTGCCGATTTCCGTTGAGTTTGAAATGGAAACTATTCTCGGTTTTACCATATGCTCGTCGCCATGTTGGTCTAAAACTGATTTGATATCCTCTGGTGTTAATTTTCCATTTTCAGTACACACAGTATTTATTTTGTGCCCCACCGCTTCAATTGCTCCAGCTTCATGTACGGCAATGTGTGCAATATCTGTAGAAATAATTGACTCGTAAGATTTGAGAGCAGATGAAAGTACTATCAAATTTGCTTGCGAACCTGCGGATATAAAATGAACATCTGCATTTGGGTTATCCATTTTTCCGCGGATAAGTTTTGCGGCTTCAGCACAATAATCGTCCATACCGTATCCGTCTTGTTGAATAAGGTTTGTTTTGTTAAGAGCATCCAAAATACTTGGATGTACTCCTTCACTGTAATCGTCTTTGAAACTAATTTTTGTCATATTAAAATTTATTAATTCATTTTAACCCTATCTTTCAAAAGCCTACTACATAAAGAATACCTAAACAAGTCAATAGCAAACACAGAACCCTTACATACTTAACACAGTATCTAAAAACTATATAAACTTACCAATTGTGTATTGATTACTATATAAATAGAAAATACCACTATCTCAAAGACATATTCCTTCTTACACGAATAGAAATGGGACTAAACAAAATACAATGTCTTAAAAAGGTTTTCACTTATAAAGACATATTCAACGGCGCCTTGATGTCACCGACATCAACAGTGCCGCACAAGTTCTCTGTGTGAACCGACGTACCTTTAGGTACGCCAATTGTAACCCTTTTGGCATTTCGGTTTTGTTTGCCCCGCCGACAACTACACTGTTGCCGTTGCCGATTACCGACGACACAACGTTTCCGTTGCCGATCATGGTAATTGTTTGGTTACTGCTGTTGTTAGTGGTACTGCCACTAACAACAGCAGTACCTCCATCTACATAATAGTTAACAGACCCTCACGGGTCATCAACGAAAAAAGTTTTCCTTACAACAAGTTTAACATCGCAACTTACGTTGCGAATGATAATTCTTGAAATACTCATAGTCTTCTCCTATTAAACGACTCACTATTGAGCCTCTGTTATCATAAATAACACTTAATTTTAGTTATGTCAATACATATCACTCCAATGAGACACTTAAGATATTTAGCGGTTAGACTGTAACCATTGCACTCTCTGAGCGCGAAGTTTTAATCTGCGGAGACGGTGGGATTCGAACCCACGAGGGCGTAAACCCTACTTCGTTAGCAGTGAAGCGCTTTCGGCCACTCAGCCACGTCTCCATATCGTTATGTGCAAGTTAGCACACAATGTGCACTTTATCATATCTGAGATGTTTTGTATGGCATCTCATGCTATTTCTACGGTTTTGGAAACGGTAATTAAATACCGATTAGTTTCGCCAGCCTGAAACCAATCCAAATACCAACAATACCACCAACAGCCGTCAGAAATATTGCACTCATTGAAAACATACTGCCTCCCCACAAAATCGGTACCATACCACCAAGTGTCGTTCCAATGAAAAGCCCACCCCATATAAATGACTTTCTGCTCATATAAATGATTATACTCTATGTGTAGGTATCAGCCGCAGGGTGTAGAATAAAGATAATGAATTATTCACTTGCAGCTGGTGGCATTGTTCTTGGAGACAGCGGAAACATAGCGCTTGTTCGCGTTAGAGGAGGAGATGGTTCGTGGCTCTTTCCAAAAGGACACATAGACCATGATGAAAATGACGAATCAGCAGCTAGGCGCGAGATACTCGAAGAAACAGGGCTCGGAGATTTAGAGATTTTGGACGACCTTGGAACGTACACAAGACCTCACATACAAAAAGACGGCACTAGTAATGTGTTAGAACAAAAGAAAATACACATGTTTTTATTTGCAGCCCAACCACACTCGACACTTGTACCAACCATGGAAATTGAATCTGCAGAATGGGTACCGTTTCGCGATGTTGCAAAACGTATAGGAAATACAAAAGACGCAGCGTGGTTTACAAGTGTTTTCACACGAGTACGTGAAGCAGTACAAAGAGACTAATTTTATGGAAGTAAATGATTTAATTGAAAAACATTTTACACGTCTACGTACAGACCAAAAACAGGCACTTAAGAAACTGGGTATATTAACAATTTACGATTTACTACACCACCTACCAGCAAGATACGAAAACGCAGGTCCAACAGGCACAATATCTGGAGCAACAACAGGAGAAGATGTAACGTTATACGGAACAATAAGAAAACCTAAAACACGAAAAGCATGGAAAAGTAGACGCCCGATAGCAGAGGCAACCTTAGAGGACTCATCTGGAAACATAAAAGTTATATGGTTTTCACAACCATATATAGCAAAAAGCCTTAAAGATGGAATGGTTGTAAAAGCAACAGGGCGCGTTGCTGGAACTACAGAAAAACCATATTTGGCTAATCCTGAAATTGACAGAACACCAGTTAAACCCGAGGACATCCATAACAACCTTTTTTCAGATGCAACAGAGTCATACGAACAAACTTTGTATCCAATATATTCTGAAAGTAAAGGAATATCGTCATTATGGTTATATCACGCAATAAAAAAATGCGTTGCAGCTGGTGTGCACGAACAAATAGAAGATATTATTCCAAATGAAATCCTAACGCGATACAAACTACCAACACTTGCAACTGCACTTGTGTGGATACACTTGCCACGTACCAAAGAAAATAGTGAATCTGCACGAAAGAGGTTTGCTTTTGAAGAAGTTTTTTTGATACAACTAACACTAGCAAAAAGGAAACTTTCAGCAATGAATGAAAAATCCTTACCCGTAACAGTAAACCGAACAACACTTGATGATTTTATAAAATCATTTCCATTTCCAGTTACAAAATCTCAAACACAGGCAATAGAATCCATAGTTAAAGATTTTGAAAAAACACACCCAATGATGCGGCTTTTAGAAGGAGATGTCGGAAGCGGTAAAACAGCTGTAGCAGCAGCAACGGCCTATATGGTCGCAACATCACTACCACCAAACAGAAAGAGCGGAACTCTTCAGGTTGCGTATTTATGCCCAACAGAAATACTTGCGAAACAACACTTCGATACATTTGTTTCTTTTTTTAAGGACCATCCTATTAAAATAGGACTGATTACAGGAAATGAATGCCGTAAATTTCCATCCAAGGTATCTCAAGGAAACTCCACGCGTGTATCACGTGCACAGTTTCAAAAATGGGTTGCAAACGGAGAGATACCTATAGTGATAGGAACACATGCACTTATCCAAAAAACTCTTAACTTCAAAACTCTTGCATACGCGATAATCGATGAACAACACAGGTTTGGGAAAGTTCATAGACAAGCACTTGCTAAAAAAGATGGACTTATGCCGCACTTATTGTCAATGACAGCAACACCAATTCCACGCACACTTGCACTAACTATTTACGGTGATTTAGATTTGACTGTAATGGACCAAATGCCACTCGGAAGAAAACCAATAATCACGAAAGTCTTAGGTCCAGAAAAACGTGAAATAGGTTACGAAAGAGTTCGTTCAGAGCTTATAAACGGACATCAAGCATATGTTATATGCCCAAGAATTGACGAGCCAGACCCAAACAAAGAGTTAGCTTTACAAGCAAAATCTGTAAAAGCCGAAGCTACACGTTTGAAAAAAGAGGTGTTTAAAAAAGCGACAATAGGAATACTTCACAGCAAAATGAAACTTAAAGAAAAAGAAGATACTATGAACAAGTTTTCTTCTGGAAAAATACAAATACTTGTTGCCACATCTGTAATAGAAGTTGGAGTAAACGTACCAAATGCAACTGTAATTTTGATAGAGGGGGCAGAACGTTTTGGACTTGCACAATTACACCAACTAAGAGGTCGTGTTTTGAGGTCGACTAATCAAGCGTACTGTTTTGCACTTCCAGAATCATATGGAACAGCTACAAGAGACAGACTAACCGCACTCACAAAAGCAAAAGATGGTTTTGAGCTGGCAGAATACGACTTATCTATTCGTGGTTCTGGTGAATTATACGGGAAACGCCAATGGGGTGTCTCAGACGTGGCGATGGAAGCTTTGCGAAACATAAAACTTGTAGAGGCTGCACGCTCAGAAGCATACGCTCTAATTGAAGAAGACCCAACCATTAAAAAACATAAAGCGCTCGCTTCGCTCGCGCTCGCTCGTAACCGTGAACTACATAGAGAATAATATGACGCACCAACACGGCGCGTCATATACGTTAGCAGAATTATAAATCCATACGGAATTCTTTTCCTCGATCAACAAAACCAAATGATGTATACATACCATGCACTTTGTTGCGTTGGTATCTGCTAGTCGCAACGAGTTTGTAGCAACCTCTTTCAATCGCGATATTAATCACGTCTTTTACGAGGGCGCTTCCAAAACCATTTCCGCGAAAAGACGGAGCAACATACACATCTTCCATCAGCCCAAATGATCTATCGTGTCTATTACGCATAATGTACAGATATGCACTAGCTACACAAACTCCTGTCTCGTTGTACATCATCAGCTTGATGCCCGTACACTTCACATTACTATGTACAATCACCATTTCAACCTCCCTTTCCTAAAGGATTGTGCGCTTATCTAACTAAATTATACAATAACTATCACAAAGTTTTTAGTTAAAAGCATTATTTAAATCAACCCAATTATTAAAATACTAATTGATATACAAAGTTATCTGTGGGCGTACCAGGACTCGAACCTGGAACCGCGGAGGTATAAGCTCCGTGCTCTAACCAATTGAGCTATACGCCCTTTCAATCTATTGTGCACCGTTTGCTGGTATAATTCCAGTTTTTCTACTAAACACACTAAACTCGCAAAAAACGAACTCCAAAAAGTGTGTTTATAACCGCGAGTATAAGCGAAAACAAAAACGCCGTCCAGAAACCAGAAACTAGGAACCCTGGAACTATAACGGCAGCAAACATAACAAGCAAGGCGTTTATTACCAATGAAAACAATCCCAAAGTAATTATCGTAAGTGGTAGCGTAAGTATCGTCAGAAACGGACGTATGAATATGTTTATAAACGACAGTACAACCGTTAAAATAAAAGCGCCCACAACTGTTACATGCACGCCAGGAGCCAGAAATGATGCTATCAAAATAGCAACTGCAGCCACCGTCCAGTGAAGTAATGCATGTATCATATCCACAGTATACATCCAAGACATAATTATGCTCTAATAGCATGATATGGACATGATAATTCAAAACATTTCATTATTGATTAACCCAACTGAGCTTGCAATAAGTGCTGGATATATTGGGATTTTTATAATTATATTTGCTGAAACTGGTGTCTTATTAGGTATTTTCTTACCTGGAGACAGCTTGTTGTTTGCCGCCGGACTATTAGCATCAAACGGTATATTTAACCCAATATTATTAATAGCTATTGTAATAGTTGCGGCTATACTTGGAGATACAACAAGTTACTGGCTTGGTGTTAAATCAGGTAAAATACTACTAAACAAATACCCTAGACTAGTAAAACAGGAATACATACATAAAACAGAGAAATTTTATTCTCACTGGGGCGGGCGTGCTGTTATTTTTGCACGTTTTGTTCCAATAGTACGTACAATAGCACCACTTATGGCTGGTATAGGATATATGGAATATAAAACATTTGTTTTGTTCAATATAATTGGGTCTATTTTATGGGGTCCTGTTATGATTTTGCTCGGGTACACACTAGGAAAAAGTATTCCAAATTCAACGCACTACATACTGCCAATAAGCATTGGAATAATAGTCCTCTCATTTCTACCATTCTTTATAAGAATACTTTCACAAAAATACTTTGTTAGACAAAAAACGTCCGAAGAAAATATACAAACTAAATAACTATATTCAATATACGCCCCTGTACATAAACAATACGTTTAATTTTTACATCTGATAGTGCTTTATTTATAGTTGGAATCTTACGCGCAACATTAAGCGCTTCTTCTTCATTTGTTTCAAAACTAATAGACATTTCACCTCTACGTTTACCGTTTATAGAAACAGCAACCGCAACCGAACCAGAAGTAAGTACTGTTTCGTCATATTTTGGCCAATCCTCTTTATGTATAGAACTAGAATTACCTACCGAATACCAAACTTCTTCTGATAAATGTGGTGCAAATGGTGCTACAAGTTTTGCAAACGTACTTAATGATTTTGTACTTATTCCATTTTCTGCTGCGTTTAAACAAATCATAAGCTGACTTATAGCAGTGTTAAGTTTTAGTGAAGCGATATCTTCACCAACTTTTTTAATTGTTTCATTTAGTATTTTCAAGAATTGATCTGAATCTTTTTCTGTTCGATTTTCAAGCAATCTATACACTCTGTCTATAAATCTTCTTGACCCAGATATGTTTTTTGTACTCCAAGGTTTTTGTACATCAAGAGGACCCATGAACATTTCATAAAGACGCAAAGTATCTGCTCCATACTCATAAACAATATCGTCTGGATTAACTACGTTACCGAGTGATTTACTCATCTTTCTACCATCTTCAGCAAGAATCATTCCTTGATGACGAAGTTTTTGGAATGGCTCGTCAAATGATGTATACCCCAAAGAGTGTAAAACTTTTGTAAAAAATCTAGCATACAAAAGATGAAGAACAGAATGCTCTGCCCCACCTATATATAAATCTACAGGAAGCCACTTTTTCATTAACTCAGACGATGCAAAAATTTGTTTATTGTGAGGGTCTGCAAAACGTAAATAATACCAACTTGAACATACAAACGTATCCATAGTGTCTGATTCACGTCTAGCTAAACCACCGCACGCAGGACAAGAGACATTATGAAATGTTTTTGATCGTGTAAGCGGCGATTCTCCTGTCGGTATAAAATCAACATCTTCAGGTAAGATTACAGGAAGGTCTTCCTCTGGAACAGGCACAGCTCCACACTTCTCACAATGAATAATAGGTATTGGCACACCCCAATATCTTTGTCTAGAAACAAGCCAATCTCGTAAACGATACTTTGTTACTATTTTTCCACCAACAAATTCAGTAATTGCAGTTTTTGCTTCTAAACTTTCCATTCCGGTAAAGTCTCCAGAGTTTACAAGTTCACCATGTCCTGTGTAGCAATCATCGGTACTTACTATTACCTTTTTTAACGGTAGTCCATTTTTTTTAGAAAATTCAAAATCACGCTCATCATGTGCCGGCACTGCCATAACAGCGCCAGTACCGTACGTCCCGAGAACATAATCAGCAACATACACTGGTACTTCCTCATTGTTTACTGGGTTAATCGCAATAACACCTTCTAAAACAATACCTTTTTTGTCTTTACCATCGATACTTCTTTCTAGGTCTGTTTTATGACGCGCTTCCTTACAGTATGCACGTACATCTTTTTCATTCTCAATAACGTCAAACAACTCTTCGACAAGTTTGTGTTCGGGCGCTAACACTACATATGTAACACCAAACAAAGTATCTGGGCGTGTTGTAAACACACTTATAAACTTATCATTTCCGCGTATAGGAAAAACTATTTCAGAACCTTCACTTTTTCCTATCCAATTTTTTTGAGCAGCCTTTGTAGATTCTGGCCAATCTATAGTACCAAGACCACCAAGGAGCTCATCTGCATATTTAGTTATTTTGAAAAACCATTGTTCTAGACTTTTTTGCTCAACAGTAGTTCCGCATCTTTCGCACACACCGTCAGTAACTTGTTCGTTCGCTAAAACAGTTTGGTCTTTTGGGCACCAGTTCACTTTTGCCTTTGAACGGTAAGCGAGGTCGTGTTTGTACAAAAGAAGGAAGAACCATTGTGTCCATCTGTAGTATTCTGGTGTGTGTGTTCCTATCTCTCTACTCCAGTCATACGACAAACCTAAAGATTTAATTTGTCTTTTGAAATTACTAATCGCTTTGTTTGTTGATTCTTGTGGAGGTGTTTTTGTTTTTATTGCATAATTTTCCGCAGGCAAACCAAACGCATCCCACCCAATAGGATGCAGCACTTCTTTACCATTCATTCGCGCAAAACGTGCAGCAACATCTGTTGCTGTATACCCCTCGACATGTCCAGCGTGCAAACCAGCACCAGAAGGATATGGAAACATATCTAAAATATATTCTTTTGGTTTTGCAGAAGTATCATCAGTACCATAAGTGTTGTCAGACTCCCATTTGTCCTGCCACTTCTTCTCTATTGATTTATGATCGTATTTTGACACCATAGTACTTATTATATCTTATATACAATTACTAACTTTCGTCTTTAAACCTTCGCATTCCTAGATAAATAAGAACACATAGAGCTATTCCTGAAATAATAAGCTTCAATAGACTTGGAGCGCTACCCCAATATTGAATAGAACCAATTATTAGAGCGATTACACCACCATATGACAATCCAGAAGACACAATAGAAGCACCTATAGGAACAACACCTACAACAAGAGCAATAATTCCAAATACTGTCATTAGCACAAACGCGTACAAATGCTGATTATTAATAGCTGTTTTATATAAAGGCAAGCATTTTGTTTGATAATCACAATATCCAGATACTCCTTCTATTGGCGAAACTTTTGGTGTTCCATATCGTGTTTGTGGATACTGATTCCAAATGCCATTTTGCGATGCACAAGAAATTTTTGTTGTAGCTTGTGCTACAGGTTGCGGACAATACGAATCATAATCAGGTGTAGGTATTATCATTTGAACAACAACGAAAAAGAATACGTTTAATATAATTGCAATACCAGCAAGAAGCGCAAAGCGAACAAACCTTGGATGCTTTTTAACAGGCTTGTTATTTATTTTTTCATTACGTTCACTCATATAATAACCATAGTACACAACTGACAGAAAATTAACACAGTAGCCATAAACTTACACGAATGCTTAAACTGTTTTGTATGAAATACTTTCTAAAGCACTACTATGTTCGCTTAATTACTAACTATGTAAAAATACCATTACATCCCCATCTTTGACTATATATTCTTTCCCTTCTGTCCTAAGTAGAGCTTTCTCACGAGCAGCACTCCACGAACCAGCAGATAGCAGCTCGTCCCAATGAACAACTTCTGCACGTATAAACTTATCTTTGAAATCACCATGAATTACCGCACCAGCTTCAGGTGCCGAGGACCCACTGACAACAGTCCACGCACGGCTTTCATCAGTGCCAGTTGTGAAAAAAGTCATCAAGCCAAGTATCTTGTATGCCCCACGGATTAAATCAGCCAGTCCGTCTGCCTGTACACCAAGTTCTTGTCTAAACATTGGTTTATCTTCATCTGCAACATCATTTAAATCTTGTTCCGTAGCAGCATCGACATGAACGTAGCTAGCACCAAGAGACTCTATAAACTCATATGTTTTTTTTGCTCTACCATCTGCAGCTTCAGAAATATTATGCCCACCAGTTTTTCCATTCAAACAATACAGTATAGGTTTGAGTGTTAATAGATTAAGGTGCTGTACTATTTTTAATTCATCCTCAGTTAAAACAGCACTTATAGCAAGTTTTCCAGAAGACAATGTCTGTTCTATTTTTGTTAACGTTTCATCTTCTGTTTTTGCATCTTTTACTCCTGCACGAACATCACGTACTAATTTCTCTCTACGTTTAACAACCTGCTCTCTGTCTGTTAGTACAAGCTCGAGGTTTATGACCTCAATATCAGAAACAGGGTCTACATCACCGTGAACATGCGTTATATCTGGATCATCAAAAAACCTAACCATTTCTAGAATAGCGTCAACTTCTCTAATATGAGTTAGAAATTGATTTCCGAGACCTTCCCCTCCAGAGGCTCCTTTTACCAATCCTGCAATATCGACAAATTCAATTGCGGCAGGAACAACTTTCTCACTTTTAGAAAGTGCAGCTAATTTAGTCAGTCTTTCATCTGGAACACCAACAATACCAACAGACGGGTCTATTGTGCAAAAAGGATAGTTTTCCGACGGAACACTAGACTTTGTTAGTGCGTTAAATAATGTTGATTTACCAACGTTTGGCAATCCTACTATACCGATTTTTAACATATAAAGACTACGTTACTACACTCTGCTAACTTGTCTACGTGCAATAATTCTAGCGTAACCAAAAATACCAGCAATAATTATTGCGCTAACAAAGAAACCAATAACAGCAGCAGCAAAATTTGTTACAGGAACATAACCAAGACTAACGCCAACGAGGTACCACCAACCAGTAAAGGCAATAGAAGAACCAATCCAAAACGGAACACGTCCATGGAAACGCATCCACGAGACAAGTACTAAAACAAATATAACAAACATTTCAAACCAATAAGTTGTAGTTAGAGCAAGAGATATTGATGTTGGGAGTATGTACAACGCAAACCCCGCAGCAACATCTGTTAGCAGAACCAAAACCAACGCAAACCGAAGCGAGAAAAACAACGCCACAAGATGAGCTCGTTCACCATCGTCTATACGTCCGTCTGAAATTGCACGAAAATATCTCCATTCAGCAATCGTAATGCTCCCAGCGCCAAAAATAGTTGCAGCAAGATGAGTAAACATTAAGACCACAATACTGGTTGTAAGTATTTCCATTATTGTTGCATTAAGGACGCAAGCTCTTCTCTATATTTTTTCATGACCTCCATAGAAGCTTTCATTTGAGGCTCGCCGCCTTTTGTTCGCTTTTCTATTTCTTCACCTATTTTCTTAAATAGTTCTGGTTTTTTTTCAATCATTGAAAGCATCTGCTCGCGCTGAGCTTCAGGAACATCTTTCATTTTGAACTTTGCGTATTGACGCAACATAAATCCTTGTACTGACATATGCATTTATTTTAACACGAGTTAATATATTTACACGCAAATTATAACAACTCCACACTAGAGAAGTATTGTTGCCTGATTATTTGATATTTCTATCACACTATCTTCACGAACAGGTACATGATACTTTTTACCTTCTTTTGATTCAAAAGACACTTCACCTGCCGAAAGCTCAGAAATTAAAGCTTCATGATTTGGTAACACCGTAAACACACCCTCTGAACCAGGAACAACGGCAGACACAGCCTCACCATCAAATACATTTTCCCCAACTCTGGCAACAGTAAGATGAAATGTGTTCATATTTATACAACCTGATCTATACTACCCTTCATGTAAAAAGCACTCTCTGGTTTATCGTCATGTTTACCTTCTACAATCTCTTTGAAGCCACGTATAGTTTCTTCTCTTGATACGTATTGACCTGGAGTTCCTGTAAACACCTCACCAACAAAGAATGGTTGCGACAAGAACCTTTCAAGTTTACGTGCGCGCTGAACAGACCGTTTATCATCTTCTGATAGTTCATCCATTCCAAGTATTGCGATTATATCCTGAAGGTCTTTGTATTTCTGAAGTATTTGCATTACTTGGTTTGCAACTTTGTAGTGTTCTTCCCCGACAATGTCTACAGTAAGAGCTGTTGATGAAGACTCCAGCGGACTGATAGCTGGATAGATACCAAGAGACGCTAACTGTCTAGACAGCACAACGGTACCGTCTAAGTGCGCAAAAGTAGTTGCAGGAGCTGGGTCAGTCAAGTCATCTGCAGGCACATAAACAGCCTGAACAGATGTTATAGACCCTTTCTTTGTGGAGGTAATTCTCTCCTGTAGTTTACCCATTTCCTCAGCAAGAGTTGGTTGATAACCAACAGCACTAGGAACGCGTCCAAGAAGTGACGAAACCTCCGCCCCAGCTTGAATGAAACGAAATACGTTATCCATAAAGAACAGTACATCTTTACCACCTTCATCACGGAAGTACTCCGCCTGTGTAAGTCCAGTCAAAGCAACTCGCGCACGCGCGCCAGGAACTTCGTTCATTTGACCAAACACAAGAGCTGTTTTTTCCAGAACACCAGACTCTTCCATCTCGTGATACAAGTCATTTCCCTCACGAACACGCTCACCGACACCAGCAAAAACAGAGTATCCGCCATGTTCAGTTGCCACGTTACGTATCAACTCTTGAATAAGAACTGTTTTACCGACACCAGCACCTCCAAACAACCCAACCTTTCCACCTTTCAAAAAAGGCACCATTAGATCAATAGCCTTTATACCAGTTTCAAATACCTCAGCCTTCGTTGTTTGTTCTTCAAAAGAAGGAGGCAAACGATGTATAGGAAGTTTTTTTGTTTTTTTATCTAAATCACCCTTTCCGTCTATTGTCTCTCCAAGCACATTAAACAAACGTCCGAGTGCAGCCTCGCCGACAGGAACAGTTATTGGTGCTCCAGTTGCCCTAACAGAAACACCACGAGAAAGACCCGCTGTGTCTTGCATAGATATTGTTCTTACACGATCTAGCCCAAGGTGTGCTGCAACTTCAAGTGTAATTTTTTTATGTTTATCTCCTTTTTCTATAACTAACGCTTCACCTATCGCTGGGCGTTTTTCACTAAAGTAGACATCTACAACTGGACCTATAATTTCTGTGATTGTTCCGTTCATACGTAATAAATTATTAACTTATACAGATAAAGCTTCTCTACCACTAACTATTTCTGACACCTCACGAGTAATTGCTGTTTGTCGTACCCGATTATACTGACGAGTCAATTCATTAGCAACCTCTTTTGATTTGTCACTTGCGTTTTTCATAGCAACCATTCTAGCAGAATGTTCTGATGCTTTTGACTCTAGTAACAAATGATACAAAGAAGCAGCAACTAAATGTGGCAGCACTGCGTCTAATACATCCTCATAATCTGATTCAACATCATATGATGCTGGCGCAACTATACCTTTTTTATTTTTATCGCCCTTAGTTACAATTCCATCAACAAGTTTTTCTGCACTTTCAAGAGATAACGGCAACAAATGATGTACGGTTGGAACTTGCTCAAACGTAGACTTAAACTGGCTATACACAACAAGAACTTCATCATACTCACCAGAAACAAATGAATCTGTTAATTTCATTGCCAACCGCTTAACAACAGAACGAGGAACTTCATCATTCTTGTTTTCAAAAGAATCTCCTATTGAAAAACCGCGACGAGTAAAGTGTTCTTCCCCTTTTTTACCAAACGCATATATTGTTATGTCTTTATCTTTCAAATCAGTTTCTATAATACCAGTAGCAGTTTTAATAACATTAATATTTACAGCGCCAGCAAGACCTTTATCGCTTGTGATTACAACAATTGCAACTTTACTAACATCCCGCTTAACCATAAGGGGATGAGGAACTGCTCCCGTTGAACCAGAAAGACGTGCAAGTATAGACAGAGCTGCGCGAGCGTAATGACGCCCCGCAACCGCAGTAGACTGTGTTTTTCTCATTTTTACAGCTGACACAGCCTCCATTGCACGCGTCACTTTATTTGTACGCTTTGTTGCCTGTATTTTTTCTTTTATATCTTTTAGAGCCATAAGTTTAGTTTTTGGTATCAATATGAATCAATGCCATACACAAGGCTTGTTTTGTATATTCTTTTCGATCAATACGTCCTTTTGTGATAATACCTATCGCCCCTTGCGCAGAGCCCAGATTAGTATCGGAGGACAAACCAGCCTTGTTTGATGCTTCTGTCATATTCATTCCTTCCTCCGTCATAAATCGTACAACTTCAGGATTTGGGAACTCCCACCCTGAAGACATTCCAAGATGAGAGTTTACACCGTCATAAATTGCAACAATACAAACATTCATATAACCACTTTTTGTGTACGGAACTTCAATTAATCCAGACTCGATTCCAATCGAATAATTACAATTATCAAATGAGGTTTTTGCACGATTAACAGCACCGCGCACTGTTTCATCAAGAGAGAGAGGTTGGTCACTAACGCTTGAAGGAACCACTATTGAGATTACTTTTGATTCTGCAAGATGCGGATAGTCGCTTAGGATTTCTTCAACAGCAGTAACCTTTGCTTTATTTTTAGTTCCAACAACAATCTTCATATTGAGCTTTGTATCTTTAAGTTCCATTGTAGTTTATGCAGTACGACTAACGAATGTATCTAATACCTTACGAAGTGATTTTTCAGTATCATCATCAATCTTTTTTGTCTTTTTAATTGAACTCAGAACGTCTGCACCTTCACGCAAAACAAAATCTTGTAGTTTTTCTTCGGTTGCAGAAACGTCATTTGCATCAAACTTATCAAAGTAATTATTTACTGCCGCAAATATAACAACCGCTTCCATTTCAAATGGTAATGGCATTCCCCTTTTCTGCTTTAGTACCTCTGTCATTCTACGTCCAGAATCAATCTGTTTTTTTGTATCTTCATCAAGATCAGAAGCAAATTGCATAAACGCTTCGAGCTCTCTAAACTGTGCAAGTTCGAGTTTGATTTTGCTTGATACTTTTTTCATTGCCTTAGTTTGTGCAGATGAACCAACACGCGACACAGAAAGTCCAACATCTATAGCAGGTCTCATTCCTTTGTTGAACAAGTTTGTTTGCAAGAAAATCTGACCGTCTGTAATCGAGATTACGTTTGTTGGTATATATGCAGACACATCTCCTTCTTGTGTTTCTATAATAGGAAGTGCAGTTAATGAACCACCACCTTTTTCTTCTGAAAGTTTTGCCGAACGCTCAAGTAAGCGTGAATGTAGATAAAAAATATCACCAGGATACGCTTCTCGTCCTGGTGGACGTCGTAGAAGCAACGACATCTGACGGTAAGCAACAGCCTGTTTTGACAAATCATCGTAAACAACAAGAGCATCTCTTCCATCTTCCATAAAGTACTCACCAATTGTTGCTCCAGCAAATGGGGCTAGGAATTGAAGAGCAGCAGGGCTTGATGCTGGAACAGTTACGATAATCGTATATTCCATAGCCCCTTTTTCCTCAAGTTCAGCTACTAATTTTGCTGTCTTTGACTCTTTCTGACCGATTGCAACATAAATACAAATAGGTCGAGAATCTTTCGGTTCACTTTTTTGATTTAGGATTGTGTCTATCGCAATAGATGTTTTACCAGTTCCTCTATCGCCGATAATAAGCTCCCTTTGTCCACGTCCAATTGGGACCATTGAGTCAATTGATTTTATACCAGTATGTATAGGAACATTAACAGGAGACCTATCCATAACTCCATAGGATTCTTGTTCAATAGTCCGAGATACTGTATCTGTTATTGGACCCTTACCGTCAACAGGCTCTCCAAAAGCATTTACAACCCTACCAATCATTGCCTCTCCAACATTTATAGACAAAAGTTTACCAGTACGGCGCACCAGCATACCTTCGTATATTTTTGACGCTTCACCAAGAACAACAACACGCACACCATCTTCTTCAAGGTTTAGTACAAGACCATATAGAGGGCTTGTGTCTTTTAAAGCCTCTTCAAGGGTCCTGTCAAACGTTGAGTCAAACAACACCATTTCACCCAAGATAGCATTCCCAAGATTGTCTATTTCAGCTATTCCGTCTCCGACGGCACGCACAATACCAGTCTCCTCAGACTTTTCTTCATTCGCAAACGAAGTAATTTCTTCTTCTATTTTTTTGATTATACTATCCATGATTAATTGGTGATGTTCCTATAAAGCTTAATAAGCGATTGTTTTGTAGAATTATCCACAAGGGTTCCAGAAACACAAGATCTCCAGCCGCGAATCAACGATGGGTTCACTGTTGCTATAACCTTTGGTAAATTGCGTTTTTTTGCAGTAGTAACGACAAACTCTCTATCTTCTTCACGTGCAATTTCTATAAAAGGAGCTTTTTTCTTTTCTAACGCTTCAATTACTTTGAGTTCACGTACAATTCCAGAAATCAATTTCAGTCTTCCAGTACTTCGTAGATTTTCAATAAGTTTTTTAACAACTATAGAATTATCATTGTTCGTTTTTTCTAAAACACGAACAATTGCCTGTGAATATTGACGTGCAAGTTTTTTTGTTACTGACATATTTGCTAACTTTTTTGTAAAGTTTTTTCTGCAGCCAAAATTGCAAGACGTGCAATTTCTTGTTCACTATCACGAAGCATTTTTGCCGAATCTTCTTTTGCTCTTGCTTCAGCAGCAGCAGCTACAGATTCAGCTCTTTTTTCTGCATCTCTAATCAAAATAGCGCGCTCAGTGCCAGCACTTTCTCGCGCTTTTGACATTATTTCTTCTGCTTGGTTTTCTGCCTCTGATATGTGCTTAGCAGATATATCATCAGCAGCATCTAGTTTTTGAGATGCTCGTTCTGCGTCATCAACACCTTTTGTTATTACTTTTTGACGTGCTTCTAATGACCTCATTAGAGGTTTGTAAAAGAAATAAGTAAGTGCGATAAGTAACACACCAAAGTTAACTGTCTGAGCAAGCAGAAGCTTTACATTAATTCCAAAAGCTGCGAAAAATTGTTCCATGAGTAATGTTTAAACTTCTTAAACAAATTTAATAATGAACGCAACAACTAGAGCAAGAATACCAAGAGCTTCTGCAAAAACTATTGCTAGAATCATGTTTGATACTATTTTTCCTGATGCATCTGGATTACGCCCAATAGCGTGCATTGCACTACCTCCTATAATTCCAATTCCAATTCCAGGACCAATAACCCCAAGTCCTGCAGCAATTGCCATTCCGATCATACGTGCTGTTTCAACATCCATAAAGTTTGTATTAGTTATATATAATAATTACCGCTTCAGTATATCCCGAAGCCACATAAAAACATTAATTTTCGGTTAATGTATCTCGTGTGGCTCCATGATTGCGAGTTTGATAAAGAACAATGTAAGCATTGCAAACACCAACGCCTGTATAACACCTATAAACATCTCAAACCCCATTAACGGTGCAGGTAAAAGATACGGGAGAAAATATCCAGCTACAAGAACTAAAACCTCACCTGCAAATATATTACCAAATAAACGAAATGAAAATGATATCAAACGTCCAAGATTACTCACCATTTCTATTATCCCGACAACAAAACCAATCGGTGAACTAAGATTAACGAACTTTTTACCATACTTCAACACTCCAAGAGTTAATATACCTGTAATTTCTATAGTTAGAAACGAAATTATAGCCAACGCTAATGTTGTATTTAGATCAGTTGTTGGAGTTCTAAAAATTGGAACGAATACATTGTTCTTTATTAAACCAATAGAACCAACACCTGGAAAAAACTCCATTTCATTTGCAACAAGCACAAAAAGAAAAATTGTTGACAATAGTGGAAAAAACTTACGTGCAAGTTCCTCGCTTTCAAAGAGCTCAGACATATAATTTAAAGCTCCTTCAAAAACCCATTCTATTCCAGCGTGAAGCTTGCTCGGTCGTAACGAGAAACGCTTACCTATAAAATAAGCGCCAGCAATCAACAAAAACATCAAAAGCCAGTTCATAACAAGACTATTTGTAATAGGGATACCAAGAAATGAACCAAGCTCCTCAGCCTTGAGGATAACGCTAATACCAGAATCCATAACTTATACAAACGTTATTGCGACACACAGGTCACACAACCACAAAAAGAGAACATATTAAATCCTTTGACGTCTCTCATATACATATTTTTACTCTACCATATCAACTATTTGTATGCAGCATTTTATATACAAATATAATTTATGGATTATTTTGTTATTTGGACAATTGAAGTTATTCCGAATGTAGTCAAAGCTATATTCAATATTCCGTATGCACCAAAAATTATAGCAAGCCCAACCAAACCCCACAAAATAGCTCTTTGTCCTTCTACTCGTTTTGTATCATCTCCTGCATTTTTGATAAAAATAAAAACACCCCACAAAAACACAACAAAAGCTCCAGCTGACATAAGCACTATTATAGGATTAATTATCTGTAAGATAATTCCGTTCAACAATTTGTCAAAGCCGTTCATATTTAATTTATATTATAACAGAACAAACCGAACAAATATTGTTCGGTTTGTTCTGGACTAAAGTAGTATTTTGCTCAGATTACTTTGTGTTAAAAAACACAATACTATACACCGACATTCACACCAGAGCTTGGTAGTTGAGTACCTGAGTTATTAAGACCAACAGAACCCGTAAGGATGTTAACAAGACCCCAAACAGACACCATAACAAAGAAACCTATAAGACCATAAAGCATAAGTTTTTTACCCTTTCCTTTTTGTGCTTCATCGTTTGCGCCAAGAATGAATACAGTAAAGGCACCCCAAATAAAGACGATAAAAGCTAATGAGAACAATACAGGAACAAACACTCCATTAATTGTGCTTATTATAAATTGACCTACATCAGATATGTTATTAACGTATGGCGCAGCAAGTGCCAAAAGAGGTGTTGCGAAAGTTGCTAATATAGCTATTGTTGTAATTCTTGATTTCATAATTTTATACAGGTTTATAATGCTCCGAGCAATTAATTAGAAGCTGTATACATAGTACGTTTTCTAGAAAATAGGTCAACATAGTTTATTTGTTTTGTGGATAAGTTATATATAACAAAAGGTATACATTTTCTGGCACTAAATGGTATAGTCGTCAACATGAAGGAGGTAGTACAGAGTGGAGCTGATGTCTTACGAGAGGTATCAAAAGATGTGCCAGACAAAATGTTTGGTACGTCTGAAATGTACTCGATGATAAAAGATATGGAGGAATCGTTAGATAAAAAACTTGACGGCGTTGCTCTTGCAGCTCCGCAAATAAGTATTCCATGGAGGATTTTCATAGTTAGATATGACAGAGTTAACAACAAAGAGGGTGAAGAAACTGCCCAACCAAACATAGGTATTTATATAAATCCTAAAATAATTAAAACATCAAGACGCCGAGAAGACATGGACGAAGGATGTCTTTCTGTTCGTGGTATTTATGGCAACACACTCAGACACAAGCGCACAACCGTTAAGGCACAAGATATTGATGGAAAGAGTTTTACACGCGGAGGCGGAGGAATACTCGCACAGATATTTCAACATGAAATTGACCATTTAAATGGAATACTATTTATTGATCATGCTACACAACTCTACGAAACAGAAGATAATATCTCAGAAAAACAAAATGATAGATAAACAACCCAGTAACTTTATTTTTTTTGGCACCCCATCAGTTGCAAGTGAAACGCTTGAACTCTTAGAAAGCAAGGGTATTACACCATCACTTATAGTTACCAATCCAGACGCACGAAAAGGAAGAGGGTTAGAATATCAACAATCTGATGTATCACTATGGTCAAAAAACAAATCAATACCAGTCATAAAACCACACGCATTAACTCCAGATGTAATTAAAAACATAGCATCATATGGTTGTAATTTTTCAATTGTAGTTGCCTATGGAAAAATATTCCCAGAAGAATTAATTTCTTGCTTTAAAAACGGAGTAATAAACGTACACTATTCACTGCTACCAAAATATAGAGGAGCATCTCCAGTTGAGACGTCAATAAAGAATGGCGACATGACTACAGGAGTATCCATACAACAAATGGTCAAAAAACTAGACGCTGGAGACGTGTTGGTCTCTCGCGAAATTCAAATACTTCAATCAGACACTGTGCGTGAATTAAAAACACGTTTAATTCAACTCGGCGCAGAATTACTATACGAGGTACTCCCGTGTGTAACAACAAACACATGCATTAAGACAAAACAAAACGAAGAAGAAGCTACTTTTGCCTCAAAGTTTAAAAAAGAAGATGGTAAGTTATCACTAAGCAATACTGCTACTAGAAACTGGAACACGTACCGTGCTTTTGTGGATAGTATAGGTACGTTCTTTTTTGCAAATCGTAATGGTAAAAAAACACGAGTAAAAATTACGCATGCAATTCTTAAAGATAGTAAGTTTATAATTGAACGGATAATACCAGAAGGTAAAAAAGAACAAAACTACAAAGATTTTCAGTTTAAGGAATGGAAAGAAAGGTCTATTTAGCCGATACAACAATGATGCACAAGTAACAATGTTTTTTACTTGCGACCAAACATAAGTAGTGACTTAATTGCAGCGCCACCTTTTCGGACAGCACTCATTGTTCTAGATTTATTTTTACGAACACCACGAACAAGCTCATTTCTAATTGACTCAAGAGCCCCGTCAATAGTTTTGTTTGTAGCAACGGCATTATACTCAGCACCGCCAACAACAAGGTGCCCAGACGCACTGAATACATTTCCTGAAGAATGTTTATTCTCTAAGTTAACATCTATAGAAAGAAGGGGATCATTAATTTTTTTAGACAACACACGTTCAAGAGAACCAAATTTTTCATCTATTACAACACGAACACTGTCAGTAAATTCGTCGTTTGATGTCTTTATGATTGTACGCATATATGATTTGTTAACTAGTAGTAATACTTATCATTTTAGAACGAGAATGGTGTCCTGTCAGTATGCGTACTTGTGATAACAATACACCAAACCTCATGGCTATTATTTCCCTAACACGTGTATTTGCATGGTTCCCAGAAGCAGGTTCGCGAACAGATATTTGTAAAACATCATTTTTTATATTTTCTACCTTCTCTTTTCTAGCCCCAGCAATAACAACAATTTTTAAATACATATTTTTAAATACTATCTAATCTGAGCGATACATGTTCTAAAATCATACGCATTGGAGAAGCTTTGTCATACAAATAATCACGCAACTCTTCTATATCTGACAAAATTGCACGTAATTTTTTAATACTACTTTTGTTTTTTTCATTTTTATATTTTTCATACATAACTATTTCGATATCATACAAAAGATGTATTGCTTTATCGCGAAGCTCTCTACGACTAGACGCGTCTTTACCAAGGGTAAATTTTTTAATTATTAATGACCTTTTGTCTTTGGGTGAACTTATAAATTTTTTTGCATCTCCACTTACGTCAACAACATATTGTTTGTGAACGTATTCTGCGCATTTTGGAAGCGGCAAAACTCTTGAACGTACAGTAGGTAAAAGCATGGCTTCAAAAGGTACATGAATGATAACCACAGTGTCTTTTGCTGGCTCTTCTAATAATTTCAATAAAACATTTTGCGCACCATTATAAACACGTTCAATTATAAGAACCACGGCTTTTGTGTCACCAGCGACAGGAGTTGTCATTACTTTCGCACGTATTGAACGCGCATCTTCTATAGAAAAGAAATCATATTCATAAACCAAAATATCTGGATTATTATTAGTTTCCATGCCATATGTATGTTTAAGAAAATGCATAATACGGTCAGTAGATACAGACGCACTTCCATCTGTAATATATGCATGATGTCTCATAACAACAGCATACTTTAAGTCATTTCAAAAGTCATTGATATAAAATGTTATAAATATGTAATATATGGAGAAACAACATTTTTCAAGCAATCTTAAAAATACATATTTTCTAATGCGTCACGGGACGAGCATTGCAAATGAGAAAGGAATAATAATAAGCAACCCAGTAGATGGAGTTAGTATGTTTGGTTTAACAAACATTGGGGAAAAAGAAGTAATCAAATCTGCTAAATCAGCACTAGAAAATAAACTTCTAAATAAAGATACTATTATTTTTTCTTCTGATTTTTTACGCGCACGGGAGACAGCAGAAATTACATCGAAAGTGTTAGGTGTTAATTCAATAATTTTTACTAAGAAACTACGTGAGCGTTTTTTTGGAAACTTCGACAAAACAAACAATAGCAATTACGTTACTGTATGGAACAAAGATATTCTAAATGAAAATCAGACTCACAATGGAGTAGAAAGCGTTGTTAATGTTTTGTATCGCGTAACAGAACTGATTAAATACTTAGAAAATAATTACAAAGATAAAAAGATTTTACTCGTATCACACGGTGATACCTTACAAATATTACAAAGTATGTTTACAAACACAAACCCTTCAAAACACCGCTCACTTAAAAGCATACACACAGCAGAAATCCGACCAGCCTAATGTCTCTGTACTAAAGCGACTTATTTTGTTGCAATAAGTTTAGTACCTACAATTTGATACAGTTTATGCGCCCAAGAATTTAAAGGTACTTTCAAACTTCTTAACCATTATATCAAGGACTGATTTTGTTTGATTTGGTGTGATTATGTTTGTTGGACCGAACACCTTTATGTTTCCACTTTTATCTGTAGACACAGCTTTTATACTATAAACCGTACCAGCTTTTAGGTCAGACAAAATCATTACATGATTTTGTGTATACAAATCTAGTAATTCAACATTGTTAGAGAAAGCTGTTGTTGTAGCTGAACCATAATCACCTTCATTGTAATACACAGCTGAATTAGCAGGCTTGTCTGTTTTCCATCTAATAACAGTCTGTATTAAACCAGCTCGTCCAGGAACTAGAGCGTTGTCTACTTTGAAGTTAGAAATTACAGGTGGTGTTACATCAACAACCGTATTTACATTTAATGAATTATTTGCTTTTATAACTTTTCCATTTTTTTCTTGTGCTGAAACTGATATAGAGTATTTAGAACCAGATGACAAATCTTTAACCTGCACACTATGATACAGTCTATTTGTTTCATCTGTAACAATCTTACTATCTCCAGTTTTTATATTTTTATATGTAACAACCGAACTTGTTGGTTTTTTAGTCTGCCAAACGACAGTAACACCAGTACTACTTACGTTAGATATGTGAGCAACAATCGGTTGGTTTTTTGTTTTGAAAGTCATGTCTTTTGTTTTTCCAACAACCTGTGGAAATACGTATGAGCGTGCTTGGAAATGATACAGAATACCAGAGTCAAGTCCGTTTAGTGTAATAGTGTGTATATTACCCTCCGTATCTTTAGATGACAGCTCTGTTTTGTATGTATTATTATTCGACTTATATTCTTTATCTGTTGCGTATCTCAACAAACCTGTAGATTTAATATTTGTTTTCCACGTAATAGTTACAGAATCTTCTGTTGTTGAGCTTATTGTTGGTGTTGAAATAAACGGAGGAGAGAGTGCGGGTAATGAAGACTCTATCAAATCTTGAAGTTTACCTTGTACATCACTTGATTTTTCAAGAAGAGTTCTGTTATCTAATAATTGAGAAATGTACTCTGTTTTAAATGTGTAGTCCTTAGAAGTTGCTGTATTACCAAGCTTATCAAAAACCAAGACTCTATAGTGATAAGTGGTTCCTTCTTGCAAGTTTGGGATAGTTATTGTTTTTGTTGTAAGCAGATTTGCATTTCCAGCTGTAACTCCATATTTTACAGTCGTTCCATATTCTACAAACGCAGTAGTTGCTCTACTCGTAACGACATCAATATCAGCACTGAATGGCAAAATCTTTTTAGTAACAACAGATTTAATAGTAGGTGGCGTTGTAAATTGTATTGTTCCAGTACCACTAGATACCGGAGATGATGATACTTTAATATTTACCTTTCCATCTTTCAATGTTGTGAGATTTTGTTCTGTTGAAGACGCTGTGTTACCAGCAGAATCCGTAGAAAATACTTTGTAGAAATACTTTGTAGACGCTGAAAGTGTTTGTTTAACACCACTGACATCATTTGTACTGCCGCTTATTGGAGCTATATGGTACACAGTCTTTACTGGGTTAAGTATTGTTGTTCGTGTTAACGCACCGCTTATAGTTCCCCATTTAACTTGTGTTGTAGACGGCTTGTCTGTTTGCCAAACAATTATCGCTGCTGTGGACGAAATAAGAGGTATTGTTATGTTACTTATAACTGGTGGCGTTACATCAAGTGTCGTGTGAAAACTATAATAATTACTGCCATTAGTATCAACAGATGTATTGCCTGAACTATCTGTAGACTTTACAGAGAAGTAGTAAGTTGTTGCTGGAGTTAATGAAGTTAACTGTATTGAGTGTTGGCACACAGGACCAACACACGGCACATACGTTGAATTTCCTTTTATTGTAGAGCTTGTAAGATTCTGATTACTTGAATATTCAATAAACGAATTCGATGATGTTGATGTATTCCAAACAATAGTTGCAGTGGTGTCTGTAATGCTTGTTTGACTAATGTTTGTAATCACTGGACCTCCAACTGTAGTAAAGTCAGCGCCAGACACATAGTTACTTGTATTTCCAGATATATCCTGCGCCTTTACTTGTATATTATATAAAGTTTTTGGCGTTAGTCCTTGTATGTATACATTATGCGAAAGTGAGTATGTTAACCCAGACACAGTGGTCCATGATGTTGTTCCTGATTTTCTATATTGAACAGTACCTTTCGCTAGTTCGTCTGTAGTAAACGTAACAATAGCCGAAGAGTTTTTTAAGCTTGATGACGGAACCTGTATACTGCTTGAAGTTATAACAGGAGGAGTTGTGTCTGTGCCACCCTGACCATTTGGCACATCAGATAGAACGTTCGTGTACGCAGAGGTATTTCCCTGTGTTGTTACAGCTGTGATTTTGTAGTAGCGAGTACTTGTTGTGGACGTAGTTATCGTATCTGTAAAGTAGTTTAATGCCGGGTTGGTTATTGTAGTTAACAGTGAATATGCAGTTCCGTTTGTTGATGTATAAAGTTTATACGAACTAAAGGATGCAGATGTTGTAGCTACAAACACACCCCAGTTTATGAACTCTTTGTATGAATTTGTTGGAGGATTGGATACATCTTTAATATAAAAACTTGTAGGTGTAGCTGGAGCAACTAGTGTTTTGTTTGTTGTGTTGCCATACTTATCTTGCACCTCTATATACACAACACTGTTACCTTGAGAATCTTTTAGTAAAGAAATCGGTATATTTATGTTTGTTTTATTACCAGACAACACACTCCACGCGCACGAGTTTCCTTGTGTATCTGTTGACGGAAATGACCCACTGTTACAAGTACGGTATTTAGACTGAGAATCATCAGTAGATGAAAGTATAATTGTACCTTGCGACGTTGTTCCTGTTGAGGCATCTAATGTTGCAGTTATTATTGGTTTTTTTGTATCTAAAACAAACGTAGCAGAGGCAACTTTTGTTATGTTATTAGCACCTTCGTTATCATTTGCAACAACTCGTACTTGCATTGTAGATGCAAAAATACCAGGAACAGTCGATGTTGCAAACCATGTTGTTTGATAAGTTTTATATATAGTATTATCAACAGCTTTGTTTGTTGTTCCTCCAGCAGCAAGGGCACTAGACGGAATCGAAAACCAACCACTACCAGTATTATATTCAAATGACGGTGTTATGTATCCAGGAGTAACAGACCCTGTTGTACTATCTGGATCTCTAACTTTATACGAAATAAGTACATTTCCATATGTAGCACTAGAACTCGTCGCGTCTTGAGAAATAACCACACCATTTGTACCATATGTTGAGTCAAATTGTGGTGGTGCATTTACAACATATTGAACAGTCGCGCTTGTTAGAACAGGTGTTGATGCTCCGTTTGAAGATGCTAGAAATACTTTATATTGCAGAAACTCATCATTAGCTCCAGAACGAAGTGGATGGTTCGAAGGAAGAATTACCCCACCACTACTATCGGTAAAATATGACGTGCCGTCACAAGTACTGCTAGTACCACACCACGGAGCGCTTGCTACTGCTGCACTTGTAGATGCAGAACGTATTTGAAACTTTACTGTATTAACAGTTGATGTTCCAGTAGCAGACCAAAACATGTTTGTAACTAAGTTTGTTGCATCTCCAGAATCATATATAGAAGAGGTTAATGTGCCTGAGCCATACTGTTTATACCCTATCGTTACTGAGTTTAAAGATGGTGTGAAAGATTGGTCTGTTGTAGAAAGATTTGTACGATACTGTACATATTGTTTTGTACCAAGGGCGTTTATACTGCCACCACTTGCTATGTTTGTACTCCATACTGTCCACGAACTATCTGGAGTTGGTGTGTTTCCTGCTCTTATGTCCATAGTTATCGTTGTGCTAGCAGATGTTGTTTTTGCATATGAAAGTGTTGCTAATACTGATGGTATATTTAGTTTAATTACAGATGACGTAAACGTACCTGAAGTAGCGTATACTATTTTTTCTAACGCTATTTTAGTAGCAACACCAGAACCAGAAGTCCATATTGATTTTGTTGATGGGTCAAATGTAATTCCAAATGGATTACTAACAGTGTATACCCCTAAACTCACACCAGTTGAGGCGCTCAATTTTCTTATTGTGTTACCAGTAACATTTGCAACCCATATAGAATTATCTAATTTATTAAACGTAACACTTGCTGGATTTGTACCACTGCTGTATGTACCAACTATAGCGCCATTTGATGCGTCTAGTTTTGAAACTGTATTACTTTGATAGTTTGCGACCCATATAGAGTCAGTAGACGGATCAAGCGTCATACCGTAAGGCTCAGTCCCAACTGTGTAAGTACCTACTTTAGATCCGGTCGTTGCGTTCATTTTTGTAACTGTACTATTTGAATAATTAGCAGTCCATATAGAGTTCGTCACAGGGTCAAACGCTATACCTATAGATGGATAACTTTGAGTATAAGTAGCTATTATCGCACCTGTTGCGGCGTTTAATTTTGTAACATTAGTACCAGATGTCCATATAGAATTTGTTGACGAGTCAAATGTTGCATCCCACGGATTACCACCAACTGTATAAGTACCAACTATTGCACCTGTTGACGCGTTTAGTTTTGTTATTGTCCCATTTGTATAATTTGTAGTCCATACAGAGTTTGTTGATGGGTCAAATGTAGCACCTTCTTGATCACCGTTTGCGCCAGAGTTATATACACCAACTACAGCGCCTGTTGATGCGTTTATTTTTGTAACCGAAGAATCATAGGCTGATGACGACGGAACCCATATAGAATTTGTTGAGGAATCAAATACTATTCCTAAACGCGCACTTGTTGCTGCGTAACTCCCAACAACATTAGGAGATGCTATTGATGTGGTCGCAAGTATAACACTGGCAGATGTACCGACACCAGAAACTACGGTACTTACATTTGCACCGTTTGAAAATCCACCACCAAAAGCTGTATATGCCGTTGTACTAGTCGCGCCATCGTCAATAAATATCTTTGGGGCTGTTAGTGTTAACTGCACAGAACTCCCAGTAACTAAATCTGTGCTTGTTGAAAACTTAGTCCAGTTAGACTGGTTAGCTGGGTGTGATGCTACAGATACAGTGTCTACACCTCCAATCCATGATGACTGAACAAAGTTATATGTTGCAGCATATACAGATAAATTATATGAAAATACACCTACAAGAATGACAGCTGTAGTAACCAACAAAAACGCGATACTAAATCGCTTTTTTTTCATTTTGATTGTTTCGGATATACTGTTCCAAAGCATACTTATCTAAAATCAAACATAACTTTAATAATACACTATTATCAACATATACTTTTAACGTTTTCCACCATGTTATAGTTTTTAACATGGACACACCGTTGATTAAAGTGCAGAACCTTGAGTTCTACTACGACTACAAGCTTCCAACAGAAATGCACGCACTAAAAGACATAAACCTAGAGGTCGCTCGTGGTGAATATGTTGTATTTTTTGGACCTTCTGGATGTGGTAAAACAACACTTGTGTATATCATTGGTGGAATTACAACCGGTGTAAACGGTACTGGCAAGGTGATAGTAAATGAATCTGACATTATCAATTCATCGAACGAAGACCTTGCTATCTTCAGACAAACTGGAATAGGTATAATTTTTCAAAATTTTAATCTCATTCAATCTCTAACCGTTCTTGATAATGTAGCACTACCTATGACTTTTATAGGCATCTCAAAAGAAGAACGAGCAAATAACTCATTTGAGCTACTCAAACGTCTTGGTATGGAAAAATATGCAGACCGATACCCTTCTGAATTATCTGGAGGTCAACAACAGCGTGTTGGTATAGCACGTGCGCTCGCAAACAACCCTCCTATAATTATTGCTGACGAGCCACTTGGAAACCTAGACTCAGAAAATGCTGAGCTTGTTTTGAATTTTCTAAAAGAACTTCAAGAAAAAGACGGAAGGACTGTAATAATGGTTACACACGAAGCATGGAGTGTACGAGATGCACAAAAAATAGTTTACCTAAAAGATGGTGCTGTAATAAAAACAACTGGTGCCATCAAAAGAACAGACGCGAGTTCTATTTCATCAGATGTATATGGTGAAATGTACCAAAACAAAACAACTGATGAAATAACATCAAAAACACTATCAAATTTACTACTTCGAGGTTTCTCGTCAAAAGAGATAGAACGCCTCGAGTCATTCTTGTCGGACAGATTAACAAACAAAATAGATGCTGAAACTTTCAGAAAAAATATAGACCTTCCTTTTCATTCTGGAGGTGTTGGCCTTTGGAAACAAAGAGCAGAGAAAATATCTAAACTTATAGAAGATATGATTTCAGAAAGAACAAAACTACACACTATATATGAGGAGTTAGAAAAGAATCATTCAACACCTGTAACTGAAGAAGTTGAATCTCTTCAATTATTTGCACTATCTGAATATTCAGGACATGTAAAACCAATACAACGATTACGTCTACAAAGAACACTTACAGACAGACTTCGAGGAACAATATCTGCAAAAACTTTTAAAGACACATTAGGACTTTCTCGTTCAAAAGGTGGTATTGGTTTTTCAATTAGAACTACTCAACATATATCTGACAAAATAGAAACCGTGCTGTCTCTTGGGCACACACAAAACATTGATGATATTGCAGCAAACATATCTTCAATTACTTAATTTATTATGAACACAAAACACAAGATGTTATTTATAGACCTTATACGATTATCTTTTCGTATTTTTAAAACAAAACCATCAAGAACAGCTCTAACAATACTTGGAATGTCTATAGGTATTAGTGCTGTTGTTTTTCTTGTATCCCTTGGGTACGGACTTCAGTACACACTCATCGGTAAGCTCGTAACAACAAAAGATTCTTTAATAACAATCTCAGCTTCTTATCCAAACAAAAGTGGACTAAGTATAAGTACGTCGACAATATCAAAAATAAAAACACTTCCAAACAGTACAGAAATTAGTGGCGTTGCAAATCTTACTGGAGTTCTTACCGTTAATAGTTCCTCAGGATTAATACCAGATATACGAATAGCAAAACCAAACATGTTTCGATTATCTGGAATAAGTCCAGACATAGGGTCTGCTTTCACAAAAAAGAAAAAAGGTATTGTACTTTCTGAACAAGCATTAAGATTAGTCGGTATAAAATCAAGCAAAAGCGTACTAGGTAAAAAAGTATATGTAAACTTATATTTTCCAAATCCAGACGGTACAATGCACACAGTTGAAATTCCTACACCATTACCAATTATAGGAATAATATCTAACAAACAAGAACCTCCAATTGCAATAATACCTGCATCTAGCGTACCCGTAGAAATTGCCTCATATAAAAAGATTTTTGTAAAAGCAAAAAATGCAAAAACTTTAGTAACCCTACGAAACACACTAACAAAAAAAGGGTTTGTTATTTCTGCAAATATAGACTTTGTAACTCAAGCTGAAAAGATTACAAACGTCATAACAATAATACTCTCTGTATTTGGTATTACCGCACTTGTTGTGTCGGCAATAGGTATGTTCAACACTATGTTAATAGGATTTATAGAACGTACATACGAGGTTGGTGTAATGAAATCAATAGGAGCAACAGATGCGAATGTACGAAATCTATTTTTGATGGAGTCTGCAGTTATAGGAACACTAGGTGGTATTGGGGGTATTCTCATAGGGTTAGGTTTAGGTAAATTAACAGACGCTGTACTTAGTTTTATATCAACACAGGTCGGAGGTGCTCCTCTTCAAATTTTTATGCTTCCATTATGGTTTGGAATAGTTGTGTTTGTGTTATCAATAGCAATAGGAATTATTGCTGGCTTACTGCCAGCGTTACGAGCTGCAAAACTTTCACCAAGAGAAGCGTTTACTAGAAAGTAAACTAGTTACGTGCAAGTGTTACGACGTGCTCAAGAAACTCTGACATTGACACTCCAACAGAACTAAGTGACTCAGGAAGTAACGAGCTACTAGACAATCCTGGGAGACTGTTCGTTTCGATGTAGTAAATGCCGTTTTGAGAAACTATAAAATCACTACGTGAATAATGTCTTAGATTAAGTGCTTTGTGCATTTCACGAGCGTATTGCGTTAACTCACCAGAGACTTCACTAGGTAAGTGAGCTGGGCAGGTTTTTTGTGCTAAATTATCTCGTTTTATTTCATAAGAAAAATGGTCTTCTTTTTCTGGAGTTGTTATTTCTATTACTGGAGCTGCGTACAACCTCTCTCCACGCAAACCATCTACAACACTAACAGAGACCTCTCTACCTCGAACAAACTCTTCAACAAAAACACCTTTTGCGCCGCTTGCGATAAGCGATACAACTGAATTATATACTGGCACATAGCCACCAACGACAGACACTCCAATTGACGAACCACCAAATACTGGTTTTACAATTACAGGCTGCATATATGTACGCACAATTTCACATACTTTTTCTTCCACATCATCTTCTGCTTCAATTAGTGTGTATTTTGGAGTATTTATACCTAAAGAAATAGCTTTATCTTTTGAGAAAATCTTATGCATTGAAATAAATGATGCAAACGAATCAGACCCAACAAACGGCACGCCGTGCATCTCAAATAGTTTCTGTACTTCACCATCTTCCCCATACTCTCCATGAAGACAATTATATACAACATCGACCTGTCTAAGTATCTTAAATGGTTCTATTGGTTTACCAGACACATGCCAAATACCGTCTTTATCAATAAAAATATCTACTGTTAAATATTTTTCATTAGATAGATTTTCAAGCACTGTATTGCCAGTAGCAAGTGATGAGTCATATTCATTTGACCTACCTCCTCTAATTACTCCAACAACTGTTTTCATACTACACATTATACAGAAGTTACGCGTATGTTTGTTAAAACACACGTGCAAAACTATTGAAATAGTACAACTACTTTATTTTTCGTTTTGCGCGATGACGAGAAATTGCAAAACGGTGAGCTTCGTTATTGGCAAGTATTATATCAAACTCTTTAATTCCAGTGCCACGAGAGCCTATAATTTCTCTTGGTTTATGTTTAGAATCTTTTACAACCGCAATAATTGGAATAACAACGCCCGCATCAAAAAGTACTGATTCTGCAGCTTTTTTATGAGTCTTTCCACCATCTACAACTATTGCACGAGGCAGCTCCCATTCTGGGTGTGACAATCTTCGTGAAATAACTTCTTTAAGAGATGCAATATCGTCATTACCAGAACCTAAAATATTAAATGTCCTATACGCTTTTTTAACAACGACACTTTTATCAATTACAACCATAACCGCAACAGTATTTGTTCCAGACAAATGAGCTGTATCATACGCTTCTATACGCAAACCATTTATCACGTCCGTGTCGTCTTTAATAAGCGATACATCTTGTATATGACCTAACGTGAAAATCTCTCTTTTATATTCTGCGGCAGTCTCAAAGTTTTCATCTTTTGCGGCACGTCTCATGTCAATTTCTAACTTTTTTCGCAATTCCTTAAATCTTCCGCCCAGAAGAAGAGCTATCCTATTTATAGACCTTTTATATTCAGACTGATTAATATTTACAGGATACTGCCCTATTTGACGATTAAACTCTATTTTTGTTTTTATATGTTTGCTTTTATTTGTTACAGGTCTTTCTGTATCATAAAAAGGAAAAATCCTACGAACCAGCCGCAACGCTTCACGAAGTTGTGAAGCATTCGGGAATGGCCCAAATATTTTAGTAACACTAACACCAAGCGCGTACTTTTTTTCAAAATCTATGTCTTTACCACGAACCATAAGCACTCTTGGCCAATCTTCTTTTGTTAGAACAACATAGATAAAAGTCTTATCGTCTTTACCTTCTACATTTGCACGCGGATAATACTTTTTTATTAAAACAGATTCTCTAACAAGTGCTTCTAAAACAGTTTGAGTAGTTTCAAACGAAACCTTATCTGCACGAGTAACCATATCTACAATACGAGGTCCACGGGTTGTTATTAGGTCATTATCAAAATACGAACGAACTCTATCTTTCAGATTCGTTGCCTTCCCAACATAAAGAACCGTTCTCCCTTTTTTGAATAAATATACACCACATTCATTCGGTAGATTGATTTTATTTAGGTCGTTTTTTTGCATAGCGTTTTACTAAGACCTTTGCAAGATACTCACCAGTATACGAACCGTCTGTTTGCGCAACTTCCTCTGGTGTCCCTTTTGCTATTATCTTTCCGCCACCAACACCTCCTTTTGGTCCAAAATCAATTATGTGATCTGCGTTTTTAATTACATCTAAGTTATGCTCTATAACTACAACAGTGTTACCTCTACGAACAAGCTCCTGCAGAATATCTAACAATTTACGAACATCTTCAAAGTGAAGACCAACAGTCGGTTCATCAAACAAATATATTGTCTTCATTGTTATAGGTCTGTATAACTCACTAGAAATCTTGACTCTCTGAGCTTCTCCACCAGAAAGCGTTGTTGCTGATTGTCCAAGAGTAAGATACTCAAGTCCAGTAGAGGCGAGACTTGAAAGTCTGTCATGTACAGCTGGTACGTCTTTGAAAAAAACAATACCTTCTTCTACTGTCATTGATAACACTTCAAATATATTTTTACCGTGATACGTAACATCTAATGTTTCTTTCATAAACCTAGTTCCATTACACACATCACAAGTTACGTATACCGTAGGCAAAAAGTGCATTTCAACAGCAACAGACCCATTACCCTGACACGCTTCACAACGTCCACCTTTTACATTAAAAGAAAATCTTCCAGGCTTCCAGCCTCTTGCGCGAGCCTCGCTAGTTGCTGAAAATAAATCACGTATGTGAGTAAAAGCTCCAGTATACGTCGCGGGGTTTGAGCGTGGAGTGCGTCCTATTGGAGATTGGTTAATCATTACAACTCGTGATGCATATTCTGTACCAGACATAGATGAACAGTGAACAGCTTCTGATTCCCGTTTTTTGAACCGCGCTGCTAAGTTTTTATGTAAAACATCATAAAGAAATGTTGATTTCCCAGAACCAGACACGCCAGTTATACAAACAAGTTTTCCAAGAGGTACATCTATATTCAAATTTTTAATGTTATGCAGTGTAGCACCGCGAACTTTTATTTCTCCTTTTTCAGAACTTCTACGTTCAGTAGGTACTGGTATTTCTTTTTCTCCACGCAAATAATCGAGCGTTAGTGATTTTGATGTATTTTTATTTGCAGAAAGTAATTCAGATAACCAACCTTGTACCACAACGTCTCCACCGTGTACACCAGCGCCTGGTCCAATATCTATAAGATAATCAGAAGCAAATATTGTATCTTCATCATGTTCAACAACAATAATCGTATTTCCAAGATCTTTAAGAACGAGTAGTGTTTTAATAAGTTGGTCATTGTCGTGCTGATGAAGTCCAATTGTAGGTTCGTCGAGCACATACAACGCACCAGTAAGCCCACTACCAAGCTGCGACGCAAGACGAATACGTTGTGCTTCACCTCCAGAAAGAGTCGCACCAGACCTGTTTAGCGTTAAGTAATCAAGCCCTACGTTAAGCATAAAACTAAGCCTGTTTTCAATTTCACGAATTATTGGTAACGCAATCTCAAGTTTCATATCAGACAATTCAAGAGAATCTATAAAATCTTTTGCTTCTGAAATAGATAAATTCGTAAAATCTATGATATTTTTACCAAGACCGCTTTCTTTTCCCTTCAAATAAACACGCAAACTCTCTTTCCTAAGACGAGCGCCACCACAATCTGGACAGACCTTTTCAGAAAAAATTTCTTCTGTACCAAGACCATTACATGTTGCACATGCTCCATATGGGCTATTAAAAGAAAAAAGACGCGGCTCCACCTCTGGAAATGGAGCACCATCATCTGGACATATAAAAGCAGATGACAATGTTTCATTTGAACCATCTGCATGTTGTATTTTTACCAAACCGTCACTTTCCTTAAGTGCAAGCTCTAGCGCTTCAGAAAGACGCTCTCTCGCAGCATCTGGTGATTTTTCAAACTCAGATACAAAAATACTATCAACAACAGCTTCTATATCGTGACGTTTATTTCTATCCAATGTTATCTTTTCTCTAAGTGATTGCTGTTTACCGTCTATCACTACTTTTTCATAACCTTTTCCAAGCAAATCATATAGACGCTGATAATATTCACCCTTACGTCCAACAACAATTGGAGAATAAATAACAACAGCACTCCTATCATACGGAACACCCATTACTGAATTATTTTTTTTAATTGTAGATTTACGCGCTTCGTTTTTTTTCTCTACTTTAGTTAAAACCAAATGAATCATTTCTTCTTTTGATAATTTTTCTATACGTACGTCATGATTTACACAATACGGCTGACCTATACGTGCATACAAAACGCGCAAGTAATCATAAATCTCAGTTACTGTAGCAACTGTTGACCGTGGATTATTTGAACGACTTTTTTGATCTATTGCAATCGCAGGGGATAAGCCTGTAATTTCGTCAATGTCAGGTTTAGACATTTGGTTTAAAAATTGCCTCGCATACGCAGAAAGCGATTCTATATACCTACGCTGACCTTCCGCAAAAATTGTATCAAATGCTAGTGAAGATTTGCCAGAACCAGAAAGTCCTGTAACCACAACCATTGCCCCACGAGGCAATTTAACAGATATGTTTTTTAGATTATGAGTACGCGCGCCAACCACAGTAAGCCAATCGCTTCCGTGCTGATGTTCATGTGCTGAGTTATTCTTTTTTATGCTCATAATTAAAATATATGCGCAATAAACGCATTATCAATCGTACTATACCAGTATTGACAATATAGTGCTATATGGTGGAAGAGTCTTGTTCTTCTGTACTACTTATATGTAAATTATCTTCGACTGAGTCAGAAACTATGTTATTTGAACCTAAAACTTCTTTTATTTTTTTAACAATTTCTTCAACAGAAACCTCAGCCTTAACTAAGTAACCGGAAGCACCGAGAGATTCGGCTTTATCTTTATCTTCTTTTTGACTTATGTTTGAAACTATTATAATAGGTACACCCTTAAAAACATCTTCATGTTCGTGCGTTTTTTCTAAAAAAGTAAAACCGTCCATGTCCGGCATCATAAGATCCAAAAGTATAACTGATGGTTTATTGTCCTGTGCAATAGCAAGTGCCTCTGTACCATTACTTGCGTAAAGCATGTGATACTCCCCAGAAAGAGAGTGACCCAATAAATTTTTTAGAATTGGGTCATCCTCTACGACAAGTATTGTTATTTTCGATTCCATATATTTTTATAGTATACCGTATCAACACTTATGTAACCATCGGTAATGAAAGAGTAAAGGTTGTTCCAACACCTTTAGAATTTGATTCAAAACTTAAATTACCTCCATGATCTTTTGCAACGGAACGTGCTATGTAAAGACCAAGCCCATTACCTTCGTTTTCTTTCGCAATCGCATTTTCAGCACGATAAAAACGTCCAAAAATATCTGGTCTGTCAATTTCTGGAATACCAATTCCAGTGTCATGAACACGCACAAGCATTTTATTATCAGAAACCTCAGCCCAAACATCAACATGACCACCTTTTGGTGTATATTTAAGCGCATTTTCAATCAAGTTATTCAATATCCAAGTTATACGCTCTTTATCTACACGAACCGATTGAAGAACCTCACTATATGACCTGTATTGCAGTTTGATTTCACGTTTATCAGCTAAATATTGCAAACCACCTACGACTTTTGCAAGTAATGACTGCATGTTAGTTTGTATAAATTTATATTTATACTTACCAGCTTCTATACTTGAAGTATCAAGTAACGTGCTAACAATAGCTACTAATTCTTTACTTTTTTCTACAGCAGTCGTTACAAGTAAATTATCATCATCAGATAATTTTTCTTTTTGCAAAGCCTCAAGAGCCCATCTGATACTTGTGAGAGGAGTCCTAAGTTGATGCGCAGCTGTAGAGATAAAGTCTGATTTTATACGTGACACTTCCACATCACGCTTTCGAGACCTATCAACACGGTCTGCAAGTTCCATAAATGACAAAATTAAAATCTTCACGTCATGTGGGGTTGTAAATGATATTTCAACCGGAACATGTTCATTGTTTTTAGAAAACGCCTGAATTGATTTTGTAAGTTCTTTAATCGGAACACTCACAGAACGCATGGCAATATAAAACAAGATTGCAATTATTATCAACAGTACAGATACAAAAATATTTGCATCTAAATACGCGTAATTACTAGCATATACACTGTTATCTAAAACGAATTTTGAATACAACCATACGATGCTATACCCAGAAATAGCAAACACGAATAATGTTCCTAGAAAAATCTTACGCAATGACATACACACAGCATATCAGACACTTTGTTATGAGTGAAACTCATTGTTTTAAGTAAGGCAGATATTATTTTGAAGAACCGTTTTCGAGTATCGCAATTTCATCTCGCAACAATGCTGCCGTTTCAAAATCTAGACTTGCCACCGCATCTGCCATTTGTTTTCTTTTATTTTTTATGAACTTTTTTGGACTTTTTTTGTAAAGCTCTGAATCTATACTAATCATCGAGCTGATTGTCTTTTCATGTTCACTACGCATATTTTCTGCTATATCTTTAATTTCTTTTTTTATTGTTTTTGGTGTAATTCCATGTTTTTTATTGTATACAAACTGTACTTCTCTACGTCTGTCTGTCTCTTCTATTGCGCGAGTTAGAGACTTTGTCATCACATCTGCATATAAAATTGCTCGTCCATTTACATTTCTTGCTGCACGACCAACTGTTTGTATGAGCGAAGTCTCACTACGCAAAAAACCTTCTTTGTCTGCGTCTAATACACCAACCAACTCTACTTCAGGTAAATCCAATCCCTCTCTAAGCAAGTTCACACCAACAAGAACATCAAACACTCCCCTTCTAAACTCTGTAAGAATTATTATTCTATCTATGGTTTTTATATCACTATGAAGATACTCAGTTTTTATACCTTTCTTTTTTAAGAAATCCGTAAGGTCTTCTGCCATAACCTTTGTAAGTGTTGTGGCTATCGCACGAGCACCATTTGCAATAGCTATTTCTGCTTCTTTTATGAAATCAGCAATCTGCCCAGGGTAGTTATCAGTACCTATAACTCCGTGTACAAAAAGTTTTGGGTCTAGTAGTCCAGTCGGTCGAATTACCTGTTCGACTATTTGACCGTCAGGAGACACAGAATGTTCCTTTTCATAAACGCCAGGTGTTGCACTTGTATAAAGCACTTGGTCTACACAATCTTCAAATTCATTGAATTTGAGTGGCCTATTATCGAAAGCTGAAGGAAGTCTAAATCCGTATTCTATTAATGTATTTTTTCTGGAACGGTCTCCTGCGTACATACCACCTATTTGAGGTACAGTTACGTGCGATTCGTCTATAACAGTTAGAAAGTCAGCGCTTCCATCTTTTTTGTGTGGAAAATAAGAGAGTAAGGTATGCGGCGCCTCACCAACAGAACGTCCATCAAAATGTCTTGAATAATTTTCTATACCTGTTGTGTACCCTATTTCACGAATTAGAGACATGTCATGCATAGTTCTACGCTTCAGGCGCTCTGCCTCAAGATTTTTACCTTCTCTTTTAAGTTTTGCTAAGTGTTCGTCAAGCTCAATTTTAATACTTTTAAGAGCGGTCTCTCGTTCTTGTTCTGATGTAACAAAGTGTTTTGCTGGAAATATAAAAAGAGAATCTGGTTTTCCTATTTGTGCTCTTGATATTGCATCAAGGGTATATATTTCTGAAACTCTACCAATTTCATCAAAAGAAATTCTATAAAGGATTTTTTCATTTACAGGCATTACTTCCACACTATTACCGACAGCCCTAAACTGACCAGGCATTACATCTGCATTTGTACGAGTAAAATATATGTTTACAAGTTTCCGAACCAATATATCACGTGACAATTCTTCACCAACTATTATTTTTGCATGCATTTTTTCATAATGTTCTGGAGAACCAAGTCCATATATAGCAGAAACAGACGCAACTATTATCACATCCTTACGAGTAAGTAATGACTGTGTTGCAGCATGACGAAGCCTGTCAATTTCTGCATTTATCATCGCTTCTTTTTCTATATATGTATCTGAATGTGCTATATATGCTTCTGGTTGATAGTAGTCATAATACGAAACAAAATAATGCACCGCATTTTCAGGGAAAAACTCTTTGTACTCTTGAGCAAGCTGTGCAGCAAGCGTCTTGTTATGCGCCATTACGAGAGTTGGCTTGTCATTTTTGGCAATAACATTTGCAACTGTATATGTTTTACCAGAACCAGTTACACCAAGAAGTGTTTGGTGATGCAATCCATCTGAAAGACCTTTTGATAAAGCCTTGATTGCGTCTGGTTGGTCTCCTGCTGGAGGAAACGGGGTGTGTAATTTAAATACTGCCATAATAATTTTGCCTAAAATTATATCTGTAACTATTAAAACTTCCTTCAATTATCGCTTTTCTTGCGCCGTCTACAAGCGACAATATAAAACCAAGATTATGCATAGACGCAATAGTAGGACCAAGCATTTCTCCAGACTTGAACAAGTGCGACAAATAAGCGCGTGTAAACTTTTCCGTTCCTAAAACGATAGTGTGCGAGTCTAACGGTGTAAAATCATTTTTATATTTTTCGTTTGTAATATGAATTAGTCCTTTTTTTGTATACAGTGTTCCATGTCTTCCTTGGCGCGTAGCTGCAACGCAGTCAAACAAATCCATTCCTTGAGCTATCCCATCAAGAACATCTCCAGGCTCCCCTATACCTAAAAAATGCCTTGGTTTTTCTTCTGGCAATTCTGTTGCTGCTGCTTGTAGTGCGCCTTGCATATCTTCTTTACTAAAAGAACCACCTATACCAAAACCGTCAAAATCCATACTAGATATTTCACGAGCACTTTCACGACGCAGGTCCTCATGCCGCCCACCCTGCACAATTCCAAAAATAGATTGTGTTTTGTTTGCTGACAAATTTTGTCGATGTGTTTTCAAACTCCGAAGTGCCCAACGATGCGTACGCTCCATAGCTTCTCTTTGGTAAGACTTTTCTTCTGTTGGTGCTGTACACTCATCGAATGCAAAAAACATATCTGCCCCTAAATCATGTTGTATTTCAACAGACCGCTCAGGAGTAAATCTATGTAACGAACCATCTATGTGTGATGTAAAAGTAACACCTTCGTCATCTATAACAGCAAGCTGTCCGTGCTGGCTCGCCACACTTTCGTCATATACAGAAACACCATGCTCTCTTGGTGCTTCTTCTCCATGTGCAATTTTTGTTATATTTTTTCCATAAGCAGCACCAAGTGAAAAAACTTGGAATCCGCCAGAGTCAGTAACAGTAGGTCCACCAAACCCCATGAACTCTCCAACACCACCAGCAGACTTCACAATATCTTCACCAGGACGAAGATAAAGATGGTAGGTGTTTGCAAGAACTACCTGCGCACCAAGAGCTGGAAGCAAATCAGGTAAAACACCCTTAACAGTTGCTTTTGTGCCAACAGGTATAAAAGCTGGCGTATTTATTACGCCGTGTTTTGTGTGAATAGTACCAGCGCGCGCCGTACCACACTTAGCATTTATAGAAAAAAATTTCATACGTACGTGCAGCGTACCAGTAAAACCAACACCGTGCACACACCTAACTATTTATCGCAAAATTATGGCACTAAGAATGCTTTTATATAAAATAAAACTCCTGCGCGCAGGCATATTTCACAAAGTGAAATATGCCTGCGCGCGAGGAGTCAGTACAATGGTGGCAACGGTTGTACACCAATACGTTTTTTTCTGGTCGGCATAATAACCGACCTTTTTTGTTTTCTTATTTTTTTAGCTGCAGACGGTGGATACATCTTCACCCCGTACGCACCTAAAGCACGGCACCACACTGTCTTGTTGCGCCGTAAAATGTCGTTGTTAATCGGGCCAGTAACGGCTCCGACCGTGCCAGACGCTATCCCGTAGGATAGTCCCGACGCTATGACCGCTGCTGGTGCAACTGCCATACCAACGACACTTGCCGCTGCGGCATAGCCCGCACCGCCGCCAACAAGTCCACCTGCGGCATATCTCGTACCGTAGTACAAGGACGCCTTGCCGTCAGACGGTGTCGTCTCATTAGCGACTTTCTCACACCTGATGTTCGCGGCATCTTGTGCGCGTACGTCAGACACTGTGAGGTCTCCAAGACCTTTATGGAAGTACGCCTGCGGCATACTTCCATAGAGGTTTGCTGAACAAGCACTCAGTAAAAAGACCAAAAAAGGAAAAAACCTTTTTAGATTAACCATAACGTCCCTCCTAAAACAATTCAGCGCACAGAATATGCGCATCTGATAGTTTTTATATTACAAATGTACATATTTGTAAAGGGGCGCACCAATGGTGCGCCCCTTTACAAAAAACTGGTTATTTTAAAAATGTTTTAATTATTTACCAGACGATGATACTTTTTCCAATTTAACTTCAAAAATTAACGTAGAGTTTGCTGGGATAGGACCAACAGCACGGTCTCCATACCCAAGAGACGCTGGTATTACAAGTTTTCGTACACCACCTACTTTCATACCGACGACCCCGTCATCCCAACCTTTTATAACTTGCCCGACACCAAGAGTAAACGTAAAAGGTTTGTCTCCGTGTGCTTTTGTAGAATCAAAAACTGTTCCGTCCTCTAGAGTTCCAACATATTGAACAGAAACAACATCACCAGACTTTGCAACTTCACCAGTTCCGACAACTTCATCAGTAACAGAAAGTTTATCAGTATTTTCAGCTTGTGTTTTGGATGAGTCACTTGAGCCTGTAGACTTTACAACCTGCGCTGACTTTCCAGTTGTTTGACTGTTTGTAGTTGGAACAAGTCTGTAATTTAGGCTTCTAATAATAAAAGGACCAAAGAAAATAAACGATATTGCAATTATAATTGCAATTGATACCGCTATGGCTGTTGAAGTATTCATATTTTTTTATTTAAGTAATAATTTAAGATGCCGTTTTAGGCAAATTAAGTGAAACAATATCTTCCGTAACTTCTCGTACTGATTCACGCATAGCATCATCAGCATTTTTAACACGTTGTTTCAAAAAAGAAACTACTGACTCACCGTCTGCGTTACTATCCATCAACTTGTTAAAATCGTTACGAGTTCCAGTATCCATTTTTTCAATCAGACGCATCAACGTGCTTTGAAAAATTGTATCAGAAACATCAACAAGTAACTGTTCTTGCTCTTGCTCAGTATACTCCGACAAACCCATTGCCTCAAAAAGCTTTTCTGTTGGTGATATTGTATTTGTCATAATTAACTAATTTAGTGTACAACAGATTTTAATGTATTTGGATCTATGTGCTTAACAACTGCACCAGAAGCGTCTTTAACTAACGAAAAACTTTGTAGTAACTCCTTATCCGCTGGATATACAGGAGATTCATTTATGGTTAATGAGTTTACTCCTGAAGCAGGACCATTTCCACCTCTTTCAAATAGGACCTTTGCTCCAGAATGTTTTGTAAGGTACTGATAAGCAACAAGATGCCTTGCTGGCTGGTCTCCACCATAAACAACTATATCACCATTAACGTTGGTATATAGATGAGTTTCATTAATAGGAACACTTAAATTGCCAATACCTGGAACATATTCCATTGGTTCACTAGCACCTACGCTATCAGCACGATTTAAGAAATGCTCTAGTGTTTCGTTCTCTGTAGGACCAACACCAGAACGCTCAACTACGTCCATAAGTCTTTCGTGTAGTTGAGAAGGAATCCCAGGAGATTGGTAAAATACCTCATAGAAAGAAGCGTTAGCATGTCTACCAAGAACCTCAGGACTTAACAACTCAGTAACCTCACCATGCAGAGTAACCGGTCCTGTTACTGTAGGAATAGTTTCAGAAACATTTGGAGTTAACGGTGTCGGCATTTTATCTGACACATTACCATCTGCAACGTTTGGCATTTCATGTGGATATGATGGGTTTACATTTTTTATATCAGACTCGTTTACATCACCAACATATGTATTTATATTGTTTTGATCCTTTACATACTGACCGTCAAATTTATCGAAGGTTTGACCGTACGAAGTATTTCCATCAGTTGTCTTTTCAAGAACATGAGTACCGTTACTATTTGTAAAAATCAACTCTCCTTTGTTTGGGTCATACGAAAGAGTATCGTTTGTATGCATTAACGCGCTTTCATCTGGTTTTGCGAAACCATATTCAGTAGATAGTGCGTGCAATCGTGTAGCCAAAATATGCCTAACTTCTGGTGGTGCTGTATTAATATCTGGATATGCACTACGTAACGATTCTTTCAAATGCCCAAAAAGAGCGTCTGCACCATCTCCCTTCCCTTCGCTTACAGAAATAATATCTTGTATCTGAGAACTAGCGGCACTTTCCAAACCGGACAGTTTAATAGGCTCACCAACGTTTTGTATTGGTGTA
>CAYYQT010000004.1:0-48045 GCA_964473795.1 uncultured Candidatus Saccharibacteria bacterium
GTATGCTGTTACTGTTGAACCGCTGGAGAGGGTGCCTCCCCATGGGAGGGTGCAGGATTTTGCAGCAGAACCACTTCCGCCACCACACGCACTAAAAAACTTATTTCCAAAACTACTACACTTAAATCCTGATATTATATCAAACCTATTAACAGATAGTCCGTTTTTATATATAACAGACCGTAAACTACTTTCTACAAAGTTTATTAGTGAGTTCCATGCCTTAGTTATGAAGTTTCCACTATCTAGTACAGTTGCCTGATTTACATTTGTTATGTTCGAATCTGAGTATTCATATACCTTTAGAGTTTGTTTAGAGTTTATTCTTAGGTAGCCACCAAAGGAGGAGTTGTTTTTGTTTATTGATACCTTAACTGTTGGTGGGAGTATTGTTGCGTTTATTGTTTTGCTTGTTTGATTTGTTTTGTCTGTTGTTTGTATAACTATGTAGTTAAGGTTTGGTGGTTTGTTCCATGTAGAGCTTGAGTAGTATGTGTGTACTGTAGATAGTTTAGATGCCGCATGTACTGCTGTAGGCTGTGCTGATACAGAGAGTATTATCGCTCCTAGTATAATTGTTGTTTTTAGTATTGTGCGTAGTATTTGCATGTTTGTTTGTATTATACAACGAGTAGCTGAGTTGGTGTGTAAGCGGTGTGCATAGTGGTAAGGTTACTAGTTCGAATGTAGTATACTTTAAATACAAAGTGTGATTATTTATGTGCTGTAATACATATTTTATATGCCAAAAGCTCTTATAGTTGTAATAATAAGTTTTGTAGCTAGCGCAGTTGTTATTCTCGCTGGATACTTTGCGTTCTTTGTATATAAAAACTGGGACACAGCGCAAAGAAGCGTTACCGCCCCAACCAAAACGCAAAACGTAACAAAACCAAGTATTACGATACAAAATCAAGAACCAATAGCTGGTAAGGAATATTACACAGCGCTTAATAATTCTATTTCAGATATTAAGGCAATTACAGCAACAAACAACAAATTAACTCCAATACTTACAGAACTATCTAATCAAAATCAACAAAAAAATTATACGAACTTTTTTAACCTTGTAATTAACGTCAAGACACTTACAAAAGAAGGCACTGTAATAAACAATAAGTTGAATAAAGACATACAATCTTTATCAGAAGCAAGCTCCACAGTGCGTGACCAACAAGTTAAAACCGAAACAGTAATTTTTATAAAAACCGGTGAAAACTACAACAAAACACTTAACACGTACCTTTTGTCTGTAAACAACCTGTTAAATGGGCACATACCTACCCAAGAAGAAATTGCAGCGTTAAAAGACAATGTAAACAATCTAACAATTGCAGCCAGTACATTCTCAGACCAAACAAAATTTCTTCTTGATTTATTGAGCAGAAAAAGCCAAGAAATAAACGCACAACCTTCGTAGAAATATCTTGTGCTTAAATTATGTCAGTAAATAATAAAATATGTATCGGTGGAAAACTTACACTAAGTGACATAAAAAAACTAGACAGAGCTTCTGTTAACGTTTCAATAAGTAAAAATGTTCTTTCAAAAAACATAAGAAGTAACAAATATCTAAAAGAAATATCAAAGAAAAAGATTATATATGGTGTTAATACTGGTTTTGGACCAATGGCGCGCACATATATCGGACCAAACAAACAACAAGAACTTCAATACAATCTAATACGCAGTCATGCTGCTGGACAAGGTCAAATGATAAGTACACGTTTTGTGAAAGCGATGATGTTAATACGTCTTCATACCCTTTCACAAGGGTTTTCAGGAATAAACACAGAAGTTTTAATTCTTTTAAAAAAACTTATAGAAAAAGAAATAACACCTATTATTTTTGAACACGGATCTGTTGGCGCAAGTGGTGATTTGGTACAACTTTCACATATTGCATTATCTCTAATAGGAGAAGGTGATGTTTGTGTTGGTGGAAAAATAAAACAAACCTCCAGAGCACTAAAAGATAAAGGACTAAAACCAATAACGTTAAATGATAGAGACGGTCTTGCTCTTATAAACGGAACCTCATCAATGACTGCTATTGCTTCGGTCAATCTAATTGAAGCTGAAAAAATTATAAAAATGTCTATATCGTTATCTGCATTTATATATGAGATTGTTGGTGCGAATAAGGAAAGCATCAGCCCTATAATTTCATTGGTTAGGAATCATACGGGACAAAAAATTGTAGCAGAAACTATGACCGAACTACTTAATGGTTCAAAACTAACAACAAATACAATCGAATACAAAATACCAAACTCACTTAAATCAGACACATTAAACCTTGATGACGTTTTGCAAGAAATATACTCATTGCGTTGCGCGCCACAAATACTAGGACCTATTTTAGATACTATTAACAATGCTAAAAAAGTAATCGAAACTGAAATAAATTCAGTAACAGACAATCCTATAATATCTCCAGGAAAAGGTGTATTTCATTCTGGAAACTTTCATGGAGATTACGTATCACTTGAGATGGATAAGGTTCGTATAGCAATGACTAAACTCTCTCTATTTATGGAAAGACAAATTCACTTTCTTTTCAAACCAGACTTAAATGGAAAACTTCCCCCTTTTATAAATACCGGTACCGTTGGTTTAACGCTTGGATTCCAAGGACTGCAATTCGTAGCCACATCTAACGCCGCAGAAAACCAAACTCTTTCCACACCAATAAGTATCCATACGATACCAACAAATAACGACAACCAGGACATTGTTAGTATGGGCTCTAACTCAGCATTATTAACTGCAAAAGTTATTGAAAATACCTATGAAATACAGGCGATTTTATTTGCTTCTGTACTTCAATCAATAAATTATTTGTCTATAAAAAATAAATTAGGTACTAAAACTAAGGATATCTACAATGATATGGAAAAAATGATTACACTACCTAAAAAAGACACGCCTCCATATAAATATATTTCAAAAATAGTAACGAAATTAAAACAATATGATATCCCCACCTAACAGGTGTGTTTCCTCTTTGCGTGTACTTAGCGCTGGTGTAATATATTAGATATGAAACACTCAATACGACTCACACGATCGCAAATTATCGCAGTAATTGCAGTAATAGGTTTTCTAACTACATGGGCAACACAAACAGTAGCTGGTGCATACCAAAAAGGTGTGGCAGAAGGAAAATCAATTAGGGTTGCTGAAATAAACACATGCTCAGTTAACAACTCTGGGACAAAAGCACGCTTCAGTGGCTGTAACTCAATACTTTAGTATTCTTAAGTTTGTTTATTTTGTTTTCTAAACAAAATAAACACTACATACAACATAAACACTACTAGAAAATAGTAGTCGTTTTTGTGATTATATGGAACATTACCAACACTCTTTTCCGTTATAATTTTCCCAAATAAGATACCACTCTCGCCATACTGCATCTCTTTTATTATTGACCCATATTTATCTATAATTGCAGAAGGACCTAGTCTGTCGCCACGTATAACAGGTCTTCCTGTCTCAACGGCTCTAAACTGCGCATTCATAAGATTAAACTCCCCTGCCAAAGAATTACTAAACATCGCTTCTGATCCAATCGCAAATATAGCTTCTGCATTTTTTGCATTTTCTTTTGTAATATCTGGTTTAACAACTTCAGAACAAACCAGCCCAGCGACTTTTGTACCAGATACCAAAACAGGACTTGTACTTGTTCCAATCGTTTCATCAAACGGTGTACTGTATACTCCTATTTTCTTTGCCCACAACGGAGTGTAGTCTAGAAAAAAGAACAAACTCCTTTTTCTATATGTACCAATCATTTTTCCATTTCTCCAGAACTCAAGCTCATTAAAATAAAGTCCATTTTTTAACGCTGTATTCCATATAACAAACGTTGTATTTGGTGATATTTGAGGCTTAATCCAAGCCCCAAACGTTTTGTAATCAATAGTTATTACATTTCTATCAAAGGAGCTGTTATCAATAGTATTTGATATTGCACCAGACCATGGTGAAAACGGATAAATAATTACATTTGGTTTTTGTTTTTTTGCGTCTGTAATATATTGCCTTAATGACTTAAAACTAAATACGCCGTTATACAATTTACCGAATGCTGTTTTTTCATTGCGTTGTTGATCTTGTATAACAGCAACAGATAAGGTTTTTTGATTGCTGCTTGATGTTTTCTTATCTAAGTTTCTAATACTAGGAACAAAAGCCAGCGCACTAAGTACAATAACAAGTACAATAACCGGAGTCATGTATGACAGTAACTTTGTTTTATTTTTTTGCATTATGTAAAGAATCAACTCTCCAAGTGATGCATTTAAAAACAACACAAGAGCTGATACAAAAACCATTCCACCAATACTTGCCGCTATTCTAAATAAGAATATGTGCACACCAACATATGCAAAAGACCCAAAATTAAGACCAAGCAAAAGACTTCCTATAAACCACTCGCCAATAGCAACACCAAGAATTAACAAAGCTCTTTCTATTGGTAAATTTGATTTCTTTATTAAAAAAGAAAGAGCAGCAGAAACACCACCAACAATTAAACTCGCAACAATAGTTATAGGTATAAACAAAAACTTAACAAGTGTTGTAAACAAATATGTTTCTGGCAACCAATGAAAACTAAGAAATGTAGCATATGCAAGATACCCAGAAAAAATAACACCAAGTATTACACCACCTATAAAAACATTTATAAATCTCTTTTCTTTAATTACATATATATAAAATGGAATTAAAGAAACTAAACCAAGATACCAAAAATTAAACGGTGGAAAAGACAAGACCACAAGTACACCGGACGTAATTGGCATTGCGTACGGGATTTTTAAATATGCTTCTAGTATTTTTTTCATAGACTATGATATATGACTTACTATCTTCCTTGTTTTTTCAGATTTGTATGAAAAATCATCAACAAAAATAATTTCTGGAGTTTCAAAAATACCTTTTTTTACAGCGCCAGACATTGTCATTTGCGATGTTAAATACCATTCATTAAGTAAAATCTTTTGTGCCAAAGCGACGGACGTACTGTTTTGCATATTAGATTTTTTATCTTTTTTTACTTCAATTATTATTTGAACTGTATCAGAACCAGCGTCATTATTATAGAAATGTACTTGATAATTTGACCCAATAATAGGAACTGCCGACGTAAATGATTCTTCTATCTCACCAACCGTTATTTCAAAACCATTCACTCTAATCCTGTCTACACCACTTCTGCCAGACCATTTTAAAGTTAAACCAGAACCACAGCCACATTTTTTGTTTGCAACTTCAAAAAAATCACCTGTTTTATACCTTATTAACGGAAACGCCTTATTTAGCGTATATGTAACAACTAACTCACCATCAATAATTTCTAGCGCAGATATAGCGTTTTGTAAGAAATGAAATTCTTCTATACCAGAATCAATTATTTTCTTGCATGGATACATTATAAACTGACCAACCTCAGAAGAAGCATACAGATTTGCTATTTTTGCTTTTGGATACAATTTTGACAATTTTTTTCGTTGCGTTGAGGTCAGTGTTTCAGACGAAAGGGCTAGTAGTAATATTTTTTCAGGATTATAAAATTCAGAAAGTTTTTCACCGAGATTTATGGCGATTGTTGGAGTAGCATATATTGCATCAACATTTGTTTCTTTTGCCAGAAAAGCACTATTTGCAAGATTTTGATAGTCGCCAAAAATTGGAGTTACTTTATTTTTTGCCTGTGCACATTGTTGCACAAAACTATAACCAAAGTTTTTGTTAAGTGGTGGGTACGTTATTAAAGGTCTTGTTATTCCAGTTCCTAATGAAGGTTCAAAAAAATAATTATCTACTTGAGAGAAAAAAGAAATTAACGGTTTACCACTTGTTGTTCCAGAAGTATAACCAACGAATACGACATCTTTTTTTTCTACATAAAGCCTTTCGTCGGGAAGTACATCTACAAGCTCTTTGCGTGACAAAAATGGTAATTTCTCTAACAATAAGTCTTTATTTTTAGAAAATTTGTTTTTGTAAAAAACTGACCTGTCTGTTTTTTGAACAGTCTCAAGTACTTCATTAATGTTATTTTCATTTTTCCACAAAATCATTTTATAAATTATATCAGATATGTTGCAATGTTTTGTTTACATAACAACCCGGTAAACAACAATACCAGCTCGCTCTAGCAGCTTGTGTGAGTTATTATTCTTAATATGACACTACGTTTTGATACAGATGCAGAAGATAGTAAAATACAAGCTGCACATGAGAAAGAGGAAGAGGACATAGCTCAAATCCTGTCTGAAAAGTATGGCTACGAATATACAGACCTGTCTGTTGTTGCCGTTAAGGTTAGCGCACTACGATTAGTACTAGAGGAAAAAGCTCGAGCATCTGAATCTGTTGTTTTTGATAAAGTTGCAAAAAAAATATCAATTGCAATTCACAACCCACACAACCAACTCTTACCAGCGCTACTCGCTGATTTGGAAGAGAAAGGATACATAATTACAAAATTTTTGGTTTCGAGAAAAAGTTTAGAAAAAGCATACAAACGTTATGCGGACTTGTCGTTCACATCTGAATCAAAAGTAGGTATTTTTGATATATCAAACGAGGAGCTCTCTGAAATCAGTAGCAAAATTAAAAGTGTGTCATCAATACGTTCTTTTATTAAAAGCACAGTTGAACAAAAACAAGTTGGAAAAGTGTCGCGACTGCTTGAATACATTCTTGCAGGAGCTTTTTCTTCAAGGGCCTCTGATATACATTTTGAACCAGAAGGAGATACGATTCGGCTGCGTTTTCGTATAGATGGAATACTTACAGATATGTCAAATTTCAATATTGAACTATATAGACTTGTTGATTCAAGAATTAAAATTCTATCTGGGCTTAAACTAAACGTTCACGACAGAGCTCAAGACGGACGTTTTAGTGTCGTATTAGAAGGCACAGAAATTGAAATTCGTGTGTCTCTTATTCCTAACGCATACGGAGAATCATATGTTCTGCGTATTCTTAATCCAAAATCAACACAGACATCGTTTAGTGACCTTGGTATTCCAAACAAACTCTTAGAAAGACTTATAAAAGAGATTAAAAAACCAAACGGCATGCTACTTACAACTGGACCAACAGGTTCGGGTAAAACAACAACACTATACGCCTTTCTGCGTAAAATAAGGTCTTCAGAGATAAAGATAATTACAATCGAAGACCCTGTTGAATACCATCTCAAAAATGTAGTCCAAACCCAAGTTGATGGTGATAAATATACTTTCGCTTCTGGATTAAGGTCAATAGTTAGACAAGACCCTGACGTTATAATGGTTGGTGAAATTCGTGACAACGAAACCGCAAGCATTGCAATGCAGGCAGCACTTACAGGACACTTTGTTCTTTCAACACTTCACACAAACAATGCGGCTGGTACATTTCCACGTTTTGCAGACCTTGGAATTGACCCGAAAGAATTTGCATCTGCAATTACAGTATCAATGGCACAAAGGCTTGTCCGTAAATTAAAAGAAACAAATAAAAAACAGGTACCAATTCCAAACGAACAAAAACAAATTGTAGAAAAAATACTATCAACAGTACAAGACACCTCCCTACTCCCAGATTCAATAGACACAATGTGGGTACCAGACATAATCTCAGATGATGATACTGGCTATTACGGTCGTGTTGGTTTGTATGAGGCTATTTTTATGGACGATGAACTTGGTGAGTTTCTTCGCGACAACCCAAGTGAATCTGATATTGCAAAAAAAGCACAAAAACAAGGTTACCTAACGATGGCACAAGACGGCGTAATAAAAGCCCTTGCAGGAGAAACAACGTTAGATGAAGTGTTTAGAACAGTAGATACACCGAACGTCTAACACTTTCAACATATAAATTAGAAAAAACACACGCTTACGCTGTGTGTTTTTTTGTTTAACATCCTGCACATAACCCTCCAAACACTCTTTCCAAAAGGAAAGTAAGCGAATCGCCTGAGGGGGACCCCAGCAGACCCATATAAAGTGGAAACCAGGAAGCCCTTGGGGAAACGCTTGAAAGCCGTCAAGCCTTGCTTGGAGGGTTATATGAATGATGAAAAGAATCTATGAAAGTGGCTGTTTTTGTATACTCTTACGAGCCGCTCTTTCGTATGGTAGAATGGTATCACGTTGTAAACATATGTCAACCCCCCCAAACAAAGCTCCAGTACCAGACCAAACCTTAGACGCCACCCTACGTCCAGACACTTGGGATAATTACGTAGGACAAAAACAGGTAAAATCAAACGTACGTATTGTGCTAGAAGCAGCAAAAAAACGTGGAGGAATGCCAGAGCATATACTATTTTATGGTCCACCTGGGGTTGGAAAAACCACACTTGCAAATCTTGTAGCACATACATTAGACGCCCCTCTCAAAAGCACTTCTGGTGTTGCAATAGAACGAGCGAGTGACCTTGCCGCAATACTCACAAACCTTGACCCCGGAACAGTACTTTTTATAGATGAAATACACCAGCTATCTAGAAAGATTGAAGAACTTCTTTATCCAGCACTTGAAAATGGTTCTTTAGACATTGTCCTTGGAAAAGGACCTTCCGCACGAACCCTTGAGTTGGCACTCCCACCATTTACACTTGTTGGAGCAACTACGCGCGCAGCACAAGTATCCGCACCTTTAAGGTCTAGGTTTGGCGGTGGCGTATACCAATTAGATTTTTATACAGAAGAAGACTTACAACAAATCATAAAAAGGTCAGCCTCAGTGTTAAACCTAGAACCTTCAGACGATATGATAAAACGCGTTGCTGTCCGCAGTCGCGCAACGCCACGTATTGCAAATGCCCTACTTAAACGTGTGCGTGATTTTGCAGAAGTCTATGAACGCCCTTTGTCTGGACAAGTTTGTGACGAAGCTTGTGATTTGTTTGGAATAGATGTGTTAGGTCTAACCAAAGACGACAGAAGATATCTTGATACCTTACTAAAAAGTTTTAACGGCGGACCTACTGGAGTGCGCTCACTTGCAGCAGCACTACACGAAGATATAGATACAATCGAGCAAGTATACGAACCCTTTCTTTTGCGTCTTGGTTTTATAGAAAGGTCTTTGCGTGGACGTATATTAACTACACGTGGTCGCTCTTACATTTTATAGTGATACACTATAATAAATTAATAACAATTACAATATTATGTCAGGACATAGTAAATGGTCTCAAATTAAAAGACAGAAAGCGGTGACAGACAGTGCTCGAAGTAGGGTTTTTGCAAGATTTGCACGTTTAATAACAATGGAGTCAAAGGTGTCTGGAGGGGATGTTTCAGCGCCAGGACTGTCTTCTGCAATAGCTCGTGCAAAAGCAGAAAACATGCCAAAAAACAACATAGAACGTGCTGTGGCAAAAGGCACCTCAAAAGATGCTGGAAATATGGAAAGAGTTGTATATGAATGCTATGGACCTGGCGGAACCGCTGTAATTATAGATGCTTTAACAGATAGTCGAAATCGAACATCCCAAGAAATCAAACATTTACTATCAAAACAAGGGTATGAACTTTCCACACCAGGCTCAGCGTCTTGGGCTTTTACAAAAGAACCAGACGGAACATACATACCTAACAAACAAACATTAATGGATATTTCAGGTACTGATGAGGAAAAACTCAACACACTTCTCTCAACTCTTGATGAAGATGATGATGTACAGGTAACCTACACAAACGCAATAGGTTATGAAAATACTAGCGATTGACCCTGGATTTGACCGTCTTGGTATTGCTGTGCTTGAAGGCACAATATCAAAACCAATATTAATACACAGCACTTGTGTTGAACCACAAAAAGGAGTAATCCACGAAAGACTTGCTGTTGTTTTTAATTCTGTAATGGCGGCCATAGATAAATACGAACCAGAAACACTTGCAATAGAAAAACTCTTTTTTAGTACTAATAAAAAAACAGCAATACGTGTTGCTGAGGCAAGAGGCGCTATTTTAGTTGCCGCTGGAATTAAAAAATTAAATGTACAAGAATACTCTCCACAAGATATTAAAATAGCTGTTACCGGCTATGGAAACGCTGATAAAAAATCAATAATGCAGATGGTTCCAAGACTAATATCTATTTCAGACAAAAAACGACTTGATGATGAATATGACGCAATAGCCATAGGTATTACAGCTCTTGCAACACGATAAATATTTTTTAATATAAGGAAAGTAGCAGGACAATAATCCAATATGGATATTTTATGTGCTAGCATATTTATATTATGTCTGTAACTACAAAAAAAAGGACGCAACACAACAGTCCTCGTCCTTATTTTGTTATTTTTCTTCTAATAATAAGTGCTGGACTATTACTTGTGGGGTCTGGAATACTTTGGGTTTTTTTAATACCAACACCTGATATTGCCTCTTTTTCTAGTAGAGAGGTTACCCAATCAACAAAAATATATGACCGCACAGGAGATACTCTTCTTTATGATTACAATAGAGACGCAAGAAGAGAAATGGTTCCTATATCAGAAATTTCACCATTAATTCAAAAAGCAACTATTGCAATAGAGGATTCTAGTTTTTATAGTCATGGTGGAATACGTATTTCATCAATTATCCGCGCCATGTTGGCAGATATTCTTGGAGGTTCCTTTTCTCAAGGTGGCTCAACAATTACACAGCAAGTTGTTAAAAATACAATACTAACTAATGAAAAAAGTGTTGTTAGAAAGGTTCACGAATGGATACTCGCAATTAAACTTGAGCAAGAATACTCCAAAAACAAAATACTACAAACGTATTTAAACGAGATGTCATATGGCGGAACATTATATGGTGTAGAGTCCGCAAGTGAAGCTTTCTTTCATAAAAAAGCTAGCAATGTAAACCTCACTGAGGCAGCCTATCTTGCCGCACTACTACAAGCCCCCAGCTTTTACTCTCCATACGGAAGACATAGAAACGCGCTCGAAGATAGAAAAAATCTTGTTTTGTTACGTATGAAAGAGCTTGGTTTTATAACAAAAGACCAATATAAAAAATCAGTAAAAGATGTTGTTGTTTTTGACAGCCAACAAACATCGTCAATTATTGCACCACATTTTGTTTTTTATATATTAAACAAATTAAGAAATAAGTACGGTACACAAGTTTTACAAAGTGGACTCAAGGTTATAACCACACTTGATGTTGATCTACAAAAAAACACACAAAATATAATTTCTACATATGGGAAAGATAATGTAGAAAAGTTTAATGCTACAAACGAAGCGGCTGTGGCAATTAATCCTAAAAATGGCCAAATATTAGCGATGATAGGATCAAGAGATTATTTTGACACTAGTATTGATGGAAACTATAACGATGCACTTGCTCTTCGTCAGCCAGGGTCAACGTTTAAACCGTTTGTTTATGCTGCTGCGTTAGAAAAAGGTTTTGGTAGAAATACCATGATTTTTGATTTACCAACTCAATTTTCAACTTCTTGTAAGCCTGAAGATATTCAAAATAATACACCCCCATGTTATGCACCATCTAACTTTGATAGTAAGTTCCGTGGACCAATGACATTTACTACAGCTCTAGCACAATCAATAAACGTACCAGCTGTAAAAGTTTTATACCTTACTGGTATTCAACCTGTTATTAACCTCGCGACATCTGCTGGGCTTACAACAATAAGCGGCGACACAAGTAGGTACGGTTTGTCTTTTGCTCTCGGCGCTGCTGATGTCCGTTTATTGGACCTTGTTGATGCGTATGGAACATTCGCAAACAAAGGAGTACATAATCCTCCTGTAGGTATACTACAAGTCACTAACTCTACTGGAAGGGTGCTAGAAAAATATCAACCAAACTCAATAAAAGTGATGCCAACACAAATAGCAAATGACATCTCTGCAATGCTTTCAAACAACAAGGCTCGATTCCCAGAATATCCACCAATTAACCCTCTCAACTTTCCAGGTTACGATGTTGCCGTTAAAACAGGTACAACAGACGACTTTAGAGACGTATGGACCGTTGGTTACACACCATCAATTGTTATCGGTGCTTGGGCAGGAAACAATGATAATTCACCAATGGTTAAAAAAATTGCAGGTTACATAATAGCCCCAATGTGGCACGAGATTATGAAATATGCTCTTTTGAAATACCCAAAGACTTACTTTGGAGAGCCAACAACTCTTCCAAAAACAGTATCTCCGGCACTTATTGGTAAATATGTATTTATTCAACCAGATGGAACAAAATCAATACACAATCTTTTGTATTGGGTAAACAGAAACAACCCTCAAAACTCAACACAAATTGACTATTCATCTGAATCTCAATTCCCTTATTGGGAATACCCTGTTAATAAGTGGGTTACTTCTAGTTTTGGAACAACTACTGCACCAATGATACTGACACACCCTCAGATTTAATTTGTTTAACAATTTCTTCTTGGTGTAACAAAATTTCTGTTTTGATTATTGGCGAAACCTTAAATATTACTTTGCCTTCAAAGTAATCAACTTGTGATGCTTTAATTTTTATTTTTATTATATTAGATGTAATTTGAGCACAAATATGTCTATTTTCTGAAAGACGTATTCCAGGTATTTTATGTTTAAGTAATAAATCTTTTAATGACTTCATTGATTCATTGGCATAACCAAGTATAAGAAAGAATCATCACCAACACCACGTATTATTAATGGTCTACCAATACCACTTGCTGTAAGTGTAATACTTTCAGAAGTTATTAATGAGAGTGGAGTTTGTACATAACGGTAATTAAAAGAAAGTTCTATATCATCACCAGATAATTTAGTAGAAAGATTTTCTTCTGATTCCCCAAGATCTGTATTTCTTGAAGTAAGTTTAATTTGCTGTTGTTTTTGATCAAGAATAATTTGTATTTTTTGAAATGAATCTGAAAAAATTACTGTTCTTTTAAGGGCTGCTTCAAAATCCTTCTTTAATACAGTAGCAGATGCGTAAACCTCTTTTGGAATTATTTGTTGATAATCTGGATATGTTCCTGAGGTTAATCTTGATGTTAAAATACTTCCGTTCCACATACAGGACAATTGATGTTCATCAACTACAATTGTTATTTTTTCATCAGGAATTGTTTGGATAATATCTATACCATTTTTTGCTGGTAACAATATAGATAAATTAGAAATTGTGTGAGAAAGTGTTTGTTTTTTTTCTGCTAAACGAAAAGAATCGGTTGCAACAGTTGTAAGAACTCCCCCTTTAACCTCTATCATAATACTTGCCAAGTCTGGTCTAACAGTAGATGTTGAAGCACAGGAAACAACCGTATTTATTGATGATTTAAATATTGACCCTTCAATATTAAAAGTATTTTCTTTCTCCTGTGATGCATGTGGAATTGATGGAAAATCTTCATATGAAACTATTTTAACAACACTTTTTGCACCACCAGACGTTATTACAACTGTATCTCCAGATTGTTCTAGAGTAACATTTCCTTCACCAGACAAAGAACCTGCTATTTGTTGTAAAATAGCCGCTGGTATAGCAACGACACCATTACTCTTACTTATTCCAAATACCTTATAATCTATTCCTACTTCTAAGTTTGTTGCTCTAAATTTAATTCCATCATCTCCAGATATTATAAGAATACATGACAACACAGGAAGTGTTGCTGAACTTTTTTGAGCAAATCTAGAAGTTTTATAAACTGCTTCTACAAAGTTTTTCTTTTCTAAAGAAATAATCATAATTTAAATTACTTAATAACCAGTTAACCCATTAACGCTGTGGATTGTGTGGATTGTGTTAAATATACTTATATTACTATCATTATAGACTAATCTGTTTCTAATAGCATGTGGTATGTGTTCTTAAGTTTTATGTGAAAAAATAAGGAATAATAAATCTTGTGTGGAAAACTATATTGTTTTCACCATGTAAATAACAGCTTGTTAAATACTTTTCCACAGCTTATACAAGCATACTACGAATATCATCAATTTCCTTCACAAGATCAGGGTCTTTGAGAAGGTCTTTTCGTATTTTTTCACAAGAATGAATTACAGTAGTATGGTCTCTTCCTCCCAGTTTAGAACCAATTGTTGGATAAGACACGTTAAAATCTTCTCTTAGTATGTACATTATTATTTGTCGTGGCCTAACCACCTCCCTTCTTCTTGTTTTTTCATAAATACTATCAATATCTATTCCATAAAAACTAGATATTTTTGAAACAACGTGTTTAACAGAAACGTTTCTTGTTGGTTTAGAAAAAGACCGTAATGATTGTCGTATTTCAGATATGTCTGGTGGAGCTCCTTTTATTTGAGTATGACAAACAACACTATTTATGACACCTTCAAGTTCTCTTATACTTCCTGGAACCATAGTGGCAATATATTCAATAACTTCCTTAGAAAGAGTTACATTATTTACAGCAGCCTTTTTCTGAATGATTGTCATTCGTGATTCTATGTCTGGTTCTCCAATGTCTATTGTCATTCCTACCGAAAAACGTCCACGTAGTCTGTTTGCAATGTCTGGTATAGCAGCTGGTGACCTGTCTGATGAAAAAATAATTTGTTTGTTATTATCATACAAAGAATTGAAAAGATGGAACAGTTCCTCTTGAGATTTTTCTTTTTTAGATAGGAATTGTATATCATCCATTATTAACAGATCGTACTGACGGTATTTATCCTTAAACCTATTTGCATTACCCGATTGTATTGAATCAACATAATCTACAGCAAATTTCTCTGATGTTAGGTAATATATTTTTCTGTTAGGATAAAGTTTCTTAAATTGGTTCCCTATTGCTTGTATAAGGTGTGTCTTTCCTCTACCAGTATCTCCATATATAAAAAGAGGGTTATATGTTATTCCTGGGCGATTAATTGCTGCTTGAGCAGCTGTATAGGCCATTTCATTAAAAGAACCAATAACAAATGAATCAAACGTATATCTTGGATTAAGATTATCAACCTTGTTTACATAAAACTCATTCAAAGGCATCTCAATAGTAGGTTTACCAACTTTAACAGTATGGTTTTGTTTTTTCTTATCATCTTTTACGATTAAGTATTCAATATTTCTAAAGTCATATTTTGAACGTATAATTTTTAAAAGTAGAGTATTAAACTTTTTTAAATACCATTCACGAAAAAACTGACTAGGAACACCAACGTATACTATGTTGTCATCTATTTTTACAATAGAGCTAGATTTGAACCATGTATTGAAGTTTGCTGGAGATATAGATAACTCTACTTGCGTTAAGACATACTCCCATATCTCACGGGTGTTAGTGGTATCCATGTGGTTGGTATTATACCCTTTCATATAAAAGAATACGAATATATTAGATAGTTAAAAATATATCTTTCATTTATGTATGGAATATTTATTATAAAAAGTAATTGTTTCTTGCGTTTTGCGTATTTTACTGTTACTATCCTTGCAAATATATGCCTAAGCGAACATACCAGCCAAAAAAACGAAAACGTGCTAAAACTCACGGTTTTCTTTCACGTTCAAAAACTCCAGGTGGAAAAAAGACTATTTTACGCAGATCCAGAAAAGGTAGAGCAAAACTAACCGTATAGTTATGATTGCACGCCGTAATCGGCTTGCTAGAGAAGACTTCCCTATTCTTTTAAAATCAGGGAAACGTGCTGTTTCTGAACATTTTTCAATAACTTATTCTAAAAAGACTAAAGGTTGTGCTGTTGTTGTTGGTAAAAAAATTATAAAAACATCTGTAGGTAGGCATAAAATTAAACGTAGAGTTCAGTATGTTTTAAATATGTCAGAAATTAACTATAGTTATGTTATTTTTGCTAAAAAAGGAGCTAATTTATTGTCTTTTATGGACTTAAAAAAAGAAATAAGTACACTGTTAGACAATATCGGGGTATAATCACAATTATATTATTATGATATCAGGGCTTTTCAACACTTTTTTCTATAATCCTATATATAACCTGCTAGTGTTTTTGGTACATGTTGTACCGGGGGGCGATGTTGGGGTTGCTGTTGTAATAATAACCGTGATTATACGGTTTGTTTTATTACCTTTTTCACTCTCTGCAGCAAGAACACAACATGCAATGAGTTCGCTCAATCCAAAACTAAAAGAAATTCGTGAGCTACATAAAGATGATAAAAAGAAACAAGCGGAAAAGACTGTAGAGCTATATAAGGAAGAAAATGTGAATCCGTTTTCTAGTATAATTACCGTTTTTATACAGATTCCAATTCTGTTGGCTTTATATATGGTTTTTAGGTATGAGGCATTTCCATTGATTGATACTAAAATCTTATATTCATTTATAAGCGCACCAATCGATGTAACAATGAAGTTTTTAGGTTTGTTTGACGTTGCTGGTAAAAGTATTACGCTCGCTGTGCTTGCTGGTATAACACATTACTTTCAGGCAACACTTGCTCTTGTGCGGACTAATTCCTCGGCTCCAAAAACAGGGAAAACTGCTGATTTCACACGTATAATGGCAGTACAAATGCGGTTTGTGTTCCCTTTTATAATAGGAACGATTGCTTATTCAACTTCTGGGGCTATAGCGTTATATTTTATAACAACTAATATATTTGGCACGTTACAAGAAATGCATTTGAGTAAAATTCTTGGTTTAAAGAAACCAAAAGAAAATATTCTTTTTAGCAAGATAAAAAAACAAATAACAAAAAACGTTTAGTAGTTTTTATAATCTAATAATAAAATGACACTCTTTAGAGTTGAAACTTCCACAACGAACCATCACTCTTGTTTATAAACGATAAAATATCCCCGCTTTTGTCTATTGTTAGTGAGGTTACATCTATTGAATCCTTCCCTTCTTGAGATGGGGAAAGTAAAAGTTTCGTATAATGATTTGTAATATCTATTTGCCAAATATTATCACTAAAAGATACTACCCCTTGATACCAGTAGTCTGGATACGTTGATTTTTGTGGGTTTTCTGGAATTCCACAATATACTGAAGTACTTGACGGAGCCCATGTGCATTTATCTGCAATTGTTGCTACTGGTAGTGATGTTGTTGTGTGAGTAGTTATGTTGATAATATTCGTTTGCATCGCTCCGTACTCATCGACAAAACTTATAATTGCCAATTTACCATTAGGGCTTATTTTTGCGACAAGACCTTTGAGTGGTCCTGCTATACGTGTTATTGCCCCGCTACGCCTATTAACCAGAAAAGCATAGCCGTTTATAGATGCGGCTGCTCTAGTGTACATAAAGTAATTTCTTGTTCCAGCAAAAGTAACAAACACTTTGGAAAGTGGTGTCTGAAAAGCTGTAAATGGTCTAGTTCCATCTATTCGTGACCGTGTAACAATAGAGCCGTTTGTACCAGAAGAAAGCATTAGTATCGTGTTGTTCTGGTATGTATCAATATTAAATATATTCTGAGGTAAGGAAAAACCAGATGAATCGTTAGCTTTAATAGCATATGTTTCTAGTGTTTTGTTTTGTGAGAAGTACTGCAAATATGCTAATGACCCGTCAGAAAGCCAAGAAACATTTTTAACACCAGGTATTGTTTTGTTTGATAATCTTATGGTTGATTGGCTTTTGACTTTATAATCATACATATTTCCGCTTTTACTCTCAACGTAACGTATATTTGCTGTTAACGGTGTTGAGGTTCCGTCAATAATAACGATACCAGGGGTTACGGGTCCGTTTGATATTTTTATAAATTTTGGAGCTGTATTTGCGACAGACGAGATGCTTGTTGTTGGTGAGGCTGTATTGCTGTTTGTGTTTTGTGTACCTTGCTGAGTTTTGTTAACTGGAAATGATGATAAATTGTTTTGCACAACAATGCTTTGTTTTGGTGATTGTAAAAACAACAACACAGCAACAATTGCAGCCACAGTTCCAAGAGAAATAATGAAAATGAGAATATATTTTTTCATATTATTTTTGTAATGGAGCTACACATGAAAATAAAGAACGCCAACATGCTACTTCTTTACCTATACTGCTATCAATAATCACACCAGACCCTGAACATCTGTTAAAAGATGTAGATGTTTTTGTTGGACCTTTGAGTCTACCTAAGAAACGTCCTCCATTACTTTTACAGCTCGCAATAAAAGCCTTTCCAGCTGTTGAACTGATAGGTATAAGACGTGTTTTTCCAAAGGTATCACTAAGAAAACCAGATTGTTCATATCTATAAACATCAAAAAAAGCTTTTTTACCTGTACAATATGCAATAAAGGGTTTTTTTGTGTCTACACAAGCTCCAGTAGTTGCGTAAGTTTTTGTACAATCAGGAATTTGTATTTTAAGTCCATACTTACATAGTGAGGCATTCTTTGAGGCTTCACTTCGCTTAGCACATACTATTTTTTCAAAATATGGACCACCACCGGGTGCCAAAATACAGCCAGTAGGTGGTGCTATTTGTGACAAGTCAGTTTTTGGTATCTGTTGGGTTATTTTTATTTTTGCACTTCCTAAGCTTAAGTTTAGAACTGAGGGGTTAATTATACCGAAGATAATTACAGGAGAAAGAACCAGTAACAGACCCATCAATGCCATTTCTATCTTTTTTTTACCAGACTCTTTGCTTGTAATACTTGCCCCACTTCCCATCCATAAAAACCCCCCCCAAGTTATTTCAAGAACAGCAAGAACAGCAGCTATGCTTATAAAATATGTGTAAAGGGTATTTATAAAACTACCTAAACCATCTTGTATATTTGCTTTAAACGCTGGGAAACTGGTCATCGGAACAAAATAGGCACCAGAATTAGTGGTACTTGCGGTAATTGGTTTAACCTTAATAGATTTAATTTTATTTGTGCTTTTTGATGAGGTTTGAGTAACACTTGTCGGGGTGCTTTTTGTAACAGGTTTAGGTTGTTGTTGAGTAACACTCGTTGGTTGTTTAATCCTAATACCAAGAGCTGCCATTACTTGATTTTGTGGAGTTGGAATTATTACTGCTATTAAAATTAAAAGCGTTGTTAAAAATATACGGTAATTCATAGGTGTTTTCATAATACTACAGGCCAAAGATTCCTAATTCTTTATAAACACTTGTACCAAACTTAAGTGAGACATTTTGAGAAGCGTTTTCATATGTTATCTTTTTTATAGCAGTAACAGAAAGTGAAGAGCTTCCTACTCCAACACCTTGTGGTCTTAGTGTGATTGTACTTCCTGTTTGCGCTTCGATTCCATTTAAATACCAACTAAGCGACGGAAGACCGTTAGATATTGAAAAACCAAATGGCTCAACCGTAAACGATACTTCTGTATTTTCAATAGTTTGGGCTCCTGATAGAGAGTGATTGTAAACAACTCCAAGTAAAGGGTCGTTTTTATATATTCTTACAGTTGGTGTTTGTGGTGCTATTTCAACTTTTGCCGATGCCGCTCTCGTGCTGTCTTGTGTTTGTATTGTTACGGAAAGCGTTTCGTTTCGATAAGGTAGTGGTGCTGGAATAATCACGACTGATTTACCAATACCTGAACTTGTGCCTAATGTCTGATTTCCTATTTTCCATATGTATGACAATTTGTTTGATGATATCTGAATACCATTACTTGTGCGAAAATTAGAGATAGCTACAATTCGGATGTTACCAGCAGAGGGTATTGTTGGTTTACCTTTATATAACACAGGAGATGTAGAAAGAGGTTCTATAACAAGCGCCACTCCGGCTGGACGTATTCTGATTGATTTGCTGTATTTTACACCTCTGATTGTCGTTACTACAACAGTGTTCATTGTCGTTCCTGGTCCTGTTGCAACTAGAGTTACTGAGTTTGACCCACTTCCTTGTGTTTTATAAATACCGTTTACATATACAGAAAAAGAAGAATCAAGAATATTTAATGAGGAGCTTTTAGTAGATAGTGAAAATCGTTTATAAGGTGTTGGGTATTGTGGGTTGATTACAATGTTTAATTGATTTCCGTGTCCACTAGCCAGTGCGTGTGTTGGGGTGGATATAAAAACAACCCCAATGATTGCTAGCGTTAATATTGCACCTAATTTATTCATTGTTTTATTATAACGTGCATTGTAATAAAACGCGCTTAATTTTAATTTAATATCGTGGATTACACATGACCAGGAGTCCGTAGTTTGTTAGACAATTTATATACCTTTATTTTTTTAGCGTCTTCTCTACGTACATTAAATATAATTATAGAAACAGTAATAAGTACAGATGGAAGTATATTTATTATAGGTATTAAACCAATTATAAATCCGGTCATACCTATAAAGAAACGTTTTGTAGCGGCAATGCTTCCAAACTGTTTAATTCCATATAGCATATACCAAAGCGGAAACACTAATGCAAGAGCAAAAAATTCAAAAGCATCAGCAGCAATTTCTCCAAATGTTGCAACAGCTGCTGCTCCAACACCTGTTACAAACTCAGCGGCTACGGAAAAGGTTCCGGCGGCGACTCCAGCTACGTGCCCAATAGTAGTAGAATCACTCTTGTTTGTGACAACGATATCAGTTGCCGTTGCTACTAAAATAGGTGCTGAAATTGGAAACGTCGCGAATATAAAAATAATAATACTGAAAATAGTAGCAACAAATAGCATTAAAACAGCCTGTATTTTAGTTATTCTCATTTTTGGAGGGTTTCCCATTGTTTTTACTGGTTACTGTTTTCGTTTTCCAGACGGTTTTTTTCTCGTTTAATTGCAAGTAGTTGTGATGGGTCGGATGTGATTATTTGGTCTTCTGTATATGAAGCAACTATTTTTATTGCAACGTGCTTAAGTCCAGCAAAGAACAACCCTTCCCCAACACCAGACTCAAGTAACAAATACTTTTCTTCTTTCGTTAGGTTAAATGTTTTTTGTAGTATGTCTACCGTTGTTGGGGATTGTTTCAGTAGTAGTTGTATTGATGAGTTTGTTAGGATGGGACGTCCATATGGTGAGCGTAAGAAGTCTTCAACATCTTGTGTAATTGTAGCAACACCAAGATAGTATTTACGACCTCGTTTTGCAAGAGAATAAAGAAATGATGCTGTGTCCTCGGATTTCATCATCCACCACGCTTCGTCAATCACAAGAAGACGTTTTTTAAGGTTTCTACGTACTGCATTCCATATATAGTGTGACACTATATACATTGCTACTGGCTTAAGGTCATCTTCCATATCACGCACAGAGAAAACAACAAACTGTCTGTTTATGTCAATGTTTGTTGGTTGGTTTATAAAACCAGACCATGACCCCGTTGTGTATTTAATTAATCTTTCAACAAGTGATTCACTACCCTCCATACCAACTAAAACAGTTTCAAAGTCTGACAATATAGGTGGTTCCATGTTGGAAAAGTCAGAATCACCAGTAATATCTTTTAATGCGTACGTTTCTGTAATGGCCTTATCTATAATGGAGTCCTCTTCAGGACTAAGTCCTCCAAGCATAATTCTAAACATACCAACTAGAGTGATTATGTTGTTGCGTAGTATATCCTTTGGGTCTTCATCCTCTTGTACTACAGGTAAATCAAATGGGTTTATGTGATGCTCCGAAGAAAGAGAAATATTGAATGAACGACCGTCAGTTGCTTCTGCGAGCTGCGCATACTCTTGTTCTGGGTCTATTACAATCACGTCAATCCCAAACATCAGTGAACGTAAGATTTCAAGTTTTAGAGCATAAGATTTTCCTGAACCAGATTTTGCAAAAACAACGGAGTTATAGTTTTCAAGTGAAAATCTATCAAACAGTATCAGTGATGCGTTGTGTCTATTAATTCCATACAAAATTCCCCTGTCACTTGTTAGGTCAAAAGAAACAAATGGAAATATAGAAGAGAGTGGTTCGGAATTAAGTTTTGATTCGACCATAAGTTCGTCATTACCAAGTGGTAACGTGGTTCTAAACCCTTGTTCTTGTTGGAAAAGAGCTGGTTTTGTGTAAACTAGTCGAGAATCAAGAATACTTCTTATACTTCCTTCTATTTTGTCTATCTCATCTTTTGAGTCACCATACAGAGTTAGATATAAACCAACATCAAAAAGTTTTTCACGCGCTTGTTGCAAACTGTCGCGTAGTGATTCTAGGTTTTGATACGCGGTATCCAATTTTGGATCGCGAACGAGTCCTTTTGATTCTCGTTCGTTAATTTGGCTTTGTACCTCGGCCACTTTTTTCTGAAAATTACGCAGAGCATCCTCTGTATTTATTGGTTGTATAAAAATAGCAACATCAAGAATTTGGTCTAAGTTTATGATTGGAGCAAACCAACTATCTGTTAAAAACGCAGGATATGAAACTGTGTAGAAAGTACGTGCAAATTTTTCGCCAATTTCTATTTCGCGCGGGTTTATTCTAAGTGCTGCTGGGGCTATTGTGTCAACAAGATTAAGTTTACCTTCAGAATATATATCCTTTGGTAGCTGTGGAGTTTCCGCAGCTTCTTTTTCGTTTTTTTTGTTTAAGAAATCAAGTAATGACATAAAATTATTGGTCTAATCGGATAGGGTTTTCTAGTTCTCCTGGATTAAATGAACGATATAGTAATTCTATTATTTCTTCTGTTCCAAGAGCAACTGTCTTAACTCCTGTTGATGAAATACTTGACGCAACGAGCCCCATGCGTTGTTCTAATTGTAGCCTATGTTCTTCAAATAACTCATTAGTGGCCTCTTCAGCAGTATTTGTCTTTTTGTTTGAACCAAAAATTCCAGATAATGCACTTTTTGCAGATGACACACTTGTTTGAGAGTAAGGCACTATTATATAGAATGATTTTGTCATTATGTTTGTGTTTTCTGTAAATGAACGAACGAATTCCATATATTCGCGTAATTGTATGCGCAGAAGCTCTGTTTTTTGGTCATTTTCTTTCTCAGCAAGTAGCGCTAGGTATGGTCTAATGTCCATTTTACGAGACTGAATTATTATCTCAACTGGAAAATCAAGAGTGTTTAAGAATGTTTGGAAACCACTGATTATTGCACCTTGTTCATCTGATGACTTAAGTCCAAAGTTCACAGACGAACACATCAAAACCCCTCTATAACCACCGTTTTTAAGAACAATAACTCCATTGCGAACTTCTTTTACAGGTACAAAGTCTTGTGCTGCTGTTGAGTGTTTTGTTGCCATGATTATAGAGTGTGATTGTTGTCAGTCTGAGTATCTTTTATATCTAGTGATTGAGCTAGTTTATGTAGACGGTCTCTTGTTAAGTGTTTATTAGGTGTTATGGATTTATCTATAATCACTTCTTTTACTATCTTGTGTTTTTGTATATCTTTCTTATGCCAAAGAAAGAGGTGTGGAGATGCGTAGAATTTAACAGCAGACTCAACCATGTTTATAAATGGTTTGTTGTTTATTTTATAAAATGCCAAGGCACCAGCAAATCCAGCAACAGGAATACTAAGCAGAACAGCAAATATAAAAGGTAAAAACTTAAAAAGAACCAAACACAATCCAGCCCCACCAGCTACATAGATAAATTGCTTAAGTGTTAGTGGTCCGACTATTTTGCTTTCTATATCAATAAATTGTGGTACTTGGTACTCCATTACATTTAGTATACTGGAATAGCACTTATAATTCCTGTATTTTCCACACTCTTTTAAAGAATAACTATTTTAGTTTGTTGGTTCTCTATAAGGGTCTGAAGAGTATTCTTTTACAATTGGCGATTTGCTGATTAGTGTATCTTTGTTTGGTAATGGTGCTACTGGTGGTGGCATCTTTGTATAAACAATATCTGCATTATTCGAAAGTTTGTTTTGCTGGTTAATAGTTGTTGCTTCTCTTTTTTGTACAGTGTTTTGTATGGGTAAGACTTTCTGTTTTTGTTGTTTGTTTTCTGTTTCGGTCTGTGTTTTTTTTGCTAGCTCTATTTGTTTTTGTATTGGTGTAAAAACAAGCCTGTTTATATCGTTTATTATTTTTTCAACAATATCACTACGAATCCCTTCGATTTTCTTGATAGAGGATAGAAATTCATCGGGACTTTTTGCACCTATAAGCATTAAGACAAGCTCACTACTTATGGAGTTTGTTTGTTCTGTGTTTAAGCCGTAAACATGAATAAACTCGTCAGCAACAGATTCGTATTTTTTTTTACGTAAGAAATCTTGTATTGGTTTTGGTGCAGTATCATACAACACACGAAAACTCTCTTCAGTTGTGAGATTGTTTGCATCTGAGGTTATGTTTGTTTGTTTGTTTTCTTCCATACTTAATTTAAAATTACTTTTTATCTTCGCTTTTTTGTTCAGGTTCAGGGTCTTTGATTGCCTGGTTTATCATGTCGAGTATGTGGTCGTTTTTTGATTTTACTGCTTCTCTTCGCACTTCTACTGCTGCTTTTCTTCTCATTTCGCTACCAAATTTCTTACCAATTACCCCTCCAACAGAACCCCCAACAGCTACACCAACCGCAGTTCCAAGTCCTGGCGCTATTGCAGTTCCTATTGCAGCACCTATTGTAGCGCCAAGCCCAGCATCAGCAATGGCTGTGATGTTTTTACTTTCTGTACTCTTTGCATATTGTTCCTGAGGTCTCCTTGAGTAATTCTTGATTTCTTCTGCGAGCTTTTTGATATCGTCAGAGCTTGTTCTTTTATCAGACCCCATAACTTTTTTAGACTCGGAAACTGTTTTTGCAAATAACTCCTCTTCACCAAGTCGTTGTTTTTTAATGTCTTCAAGTTCACTTTTCCTTGCGTTTACAAGAGTTTCTCCACCAACAATCTTGGAAGCGCTAATTATTGAGTCTTGTTTGTTTTTTATTGCAGCGTCAATGTTTTGGAGTTTAACTGCATGCTCGGTTCTTGCTGCATCTAGTTTTTCTTTATTGGAACCTTGTTTTTCTTCATATAGTTGTGTCTTTGAGTTAAGTCGTACCTTCATCTCATTAAGTTGTTCTTCTTCTTTCTTAGACAGTTTGAGGTTACTTCCGTAGGATACCCTTTCCTTAGTTTCTTTTTCTTCAGATGCTCGATAGCCACCTTTTTGTGCTGTACCAATATCTATACCAATATTTTTTATACCAGCACCAACTCTACTTGCTCTCATGTCAAAGCTTGATTTGGCAGTTTTATCAAAAACACCAGCCACTCTTCTACCTACCAGAGAGTCTCGTGACCATTTCTGTTTTTGTATTTTATTAGATATTCTTTGTGCTCCCCAACCAAGAGTTCCGCGTCCAATAGTGCCAAGCCCACCAAACACAACTTTGCCGCTGGTTCTGGTTGCAAACTTTGCAGCTGCTCCTGAGAGTGATTTTGCGATTATGAGCGAAGCCAAGACAAGCCCTATAACTACTAAAAACTCAAGAATCAACGATGCTATGCCTGTTGATTTATTACTTGCTATTGCTTGTGCCCAATCAGCACTACCTGTTGCACCAAAAATACCACCTTGTACAAGAGACACAACAACAAGCAGTAGTAATAGTATGATAGGTGCAAATAATGTTTGGTCTGAAAGGGCGCGCCACCACTTTCTACCATAACCGCTAAGTAGTGGTATTCCAGCAAGACCAATAAATCCTATTGGAGAAACAATCAGTAGAAAAATAAGTACAACAAAACGCGTTACAAGCATTATTGCTATAGAGCCAAGAACAAATGCTGTAATTATAAAAACAAGAATTCCCATAAAGAACGTTATAAACCAGTGGTCTTGTGGTGCTTGTCCCGTATTTTTATATTCAGATAAACCGCTTGAGTCTTGAGTATTGTAAACAGTTGAAACATGTAGTGCATTAAGAATTGCATTGGAGATTGGCTCACTACTTGCTGAAAAAGTGGTTGGAAGTTTGTTGTTATTTATTTGTACATAAAACTGCGTTGCAAACATGTTGCCAGTGTCAATAATAAACTCTGTAACAAAGAGTGAAAAGTTTAATGTAAGTGCGACTATCAAAAGTTTTGGTAGAGCCCTTTTTGCACCATACGAGGCGTTGTTTAGTATTGTTGCTATACCTATCGCTATAAAACCAAATACTAAAAATATATTTCCGAGGTCTCTAAACATTCCCCATGCAATCTCAATAGCGGGTAGTTTATGAATGTAACTTCCCATTTTTATAACTGTCTCGTATATTGCTGTACCCATTAGCGCCCCCATTGCTCCTGCAAGCCATGAAAAAAGAGACAATATCAAGTACAACAATCTACTCATTATAGAGTTGGTTGATTCTGCAAAAGCAACACTTGGTATGATAAACGCAATCACTGTTGCGGTTACGTAACTAGTTAAAACTTTATGTAGTATCTTTCGTAGGGTAATCATGTTTAATTGTTGTTTGATATTGAAATACTATTCTGAAAACATGTTTGAGATGTTTGCAGTGCTGAAGATGCATTACTAGAGATTGTAGACATTTGCGATATCAACGTACCTCCAGATACAGACAGTCCACCAGCCCCAGAAGGACTAACAACTGAAACACCTTGATAACTTCCGTTTGGTGTACTTTGTATGCGTGCATACTGGACCTCTTTTGATGATGGCATAACCCCGTTTGTAATACTTAGTATATTCTGAATATCGCCAGCTGCTTTTTGTACGTCCACAAGAAGTTTTGTTTTTGCTGCTTTTTGTGCTTCTTGTCTAACTGTCTCGAGTTTTTGTTTGCTTGCATTTGCTTTAACAATTGCAGTCTGACTTTTGTTAATCACATTCTGTACGGTTATTTGTGATGTTGCTGCTGCTGACTTTGTGGATTGCAGACCACTACTACAGACGTTGTATTTTTTGAAGTCATAATACGAATTACTGTTTGATGGTGGTGTGTAGTTTGTGAGTATCGTTAGTGATGATTTAGCTCCTTTTGCTGAGTTTAGTATTGATGTCCAATTTGAAATATAATCAGCCAATTCCTGCTCGCTATAGTCTATTTGTGAAATTATTTTTGCTGTTACGGCTTTCGAATTTGAAGAAACAAGTGCTGCGTTAGAGTATTGATTCAGATATGAAGCACCCCCTCCTGATGATGGACGTGAAAGTCCAAGTAAACCACCAACTCCACTAATAGCTTTGTTTGCAAGTTTTGATGCTATGTTTCCTATTAACTCATCAATCTCATCTGCAGATACTAGAGAATCAATACCAGACCCAAGTGCTTTCTCAAGTTGAGCCTTAATTACGGTTCCTGGTGTTCCTGGTGATGACAAAAATCCACTGTTCATTGTTAGCTCTGTTGTTCTTGCTTGTCTTGCTTGGGCAACTTGCGTATCAAGTTGCCGTTTTGCAGAGTAGTAAGTTCCGTATGGATTATTAAGTGGATTAGAGGCCATACTTAACAACCCGTCGATTCCTCCTTGTCTAAAATCACCACGAATAAATGCTTCTGGGTTTTTAACAACATTTGAAAGTGTGCTTTTATGTGTTGACCAAAAATCACCAGTGCTTGTTTGTTGAAAGTAGGCGTTTCGTACAAGTGTTGCTGCTCCAGAAGCAAAAGGAGAATTCCCAATTTTTATTTGCGAAATTATTTTCTTTGCAAGTGGTGTTCCTACGTTGATTTTTAAATGTTTGAGTATATTCGTTACAAACATTGGGCTTAAGTTTCCAGTATTTGGGTCTACATATCCTTTTGATACTGTTCGGATTATGTCATTTGTTGTTGCTTGTAGTAAAGATTTTGCTACAGTCCATGCTATAGGGTCTAGAACAAATTCTTTTAGGTTTATTTGTTGACCAAGAACAAGTTGAACCCCTTCTTTTACTAATTGTACTATTTGTGTAGAATTTGATATTTCAAGCTGGGCTGCAGCTGCAGGATCAAAAACAATTATAGCCTCAGCACGCTTTGGGGTCGCAACGGCTATGAGGCTGCTGATGCTAAATGATATTGATAAAATCAATATGGTAGTTCTATTAAAAAATTTGTTAGAAAAAATCATTGTGTTTTGTTTTTACTCTGTTTGTTTGCAATGATTGTTGCTAAGTTTACGAATGAATACCCCTCGTCTTTAGGAGTGATTACCACACCAGCCTTACGAAACGCACTACCAAGGTCTATGTATGCTTTTGCCAGCGATGTAACTGCCTTTTTATATTCTGGTATTGCAAGAATTACCAAAACAGGGTCTGTGTCTAGTTTTGACATTTCGTTTATCACTGTAGACATGTTTGCATATGCGTTTACAAGCTCTAAATGTGCTACTGTGGTTTCTTTTGTTGCAGTAATTTGGGAAAGACTGCTTGCTGCGTCTATGTATAATTTAGATAAAGATTGTAAATGTTTTAAGGCAGAAACATCATTATTTTTTGCAGCGTTATTTAGATAGATCAACACACCTTTGTCTTCTGGAATTGTGTATCTAGAAAAAGCTTTTTGCACAGTTGCTGCATATGCGCGAAGAGCTTTTTGACCCGACCCAGATACTTTTATCTGTGAAATGTTTCTGAAATTTGTGAAAGTGCTTTTGTTACTTGTTACTTGTTGGACGGCATTTGCTACAATACCTGACATTTGTTGTTTAGAAAGAGGTCTTCCACCGCTCACTTTTTTCATTGTTAGGTATTGTGCAAAAAAGTTCTTTATAAAAACATCAGTTAGCGATCCTTGTGTTGGTGTAAAGCCCTTAACTACAGAGTTTGAGGTTGTTGTGCTTGTCTTTGTAATTTGCGATGAGGAGGAGTTTTTTGGTGTTGGAGCTTTTGGAACGATAAGACCTTTTGCAACAGCTTCGCCGTCTGTCATTCCAAGATTAAAAGTATCTATTTTGTGAGGGTTTGTTCCATACAAGACTTCTTCCCAATCTGGCAATCCGTCGCCGTCACTATCTCTTGAGGAGACTGATTTTAATACAGTTGAAAGGTTCGTTGCATCGACCTTGTTTGTTGTTAATATTCCGTTCGATAAAAGATATGTTCCGCTGATCATCAACACACTTAATATAATTGCAGATAATATACCCCACTGTTGTTTAATCCAAACCATAATACATATATAGTATAGCAGCCAAATAGTAATACTGCGTGCTTTTTGTGTGAAGATTTGTGCATTAACCCTTTATTAAATCAATTTTATTTGAAAGTTCTATCCATGTGTCTAAGTGTATATCCTCTGCACGTGCATCTATACTTATTTTCAGTGTGGAAAACGTTTTTAATAGAGGTTCTTTTTTGCTTATTGCAGATAGGTTTTTTAGAAGTTTTTTGCGTTTATGTGCAAACCCGGCATGTAGAATTGTAAAAAACCTTTCCTCATGAGAGGTGTCTTTGAAAGGTGTTGAAATGTTTTTTATTGAAATAACAGCAGAGTCTACTTTTGGTGCTGGTATAAAAGCACCGCGAGGGACTGTAAATTCATACTTTGGATTTCCGTACGCTTTTACAGATAAAGACAGCAGGCTCTCTTTAGTGTCGCGTGCAATACGTATAGCGACTTCTTTTTGTACCAAAAGAGTCATTGATTTTGGCTTGTTACTTGTTTCTAAAAATTTTCTAATAATTTCACCTGTTATATAATACGGGATATTTGCTACTAATATATATGGTTTTGTTATTGTTGCTGGGTCAAACTTCCTGATATCCTTTGTTTGTATTTCTAGTTTTTTTATTGATATTTCATTTTTAAATATATTGTGAAGTTCTTCAGAAAGATTTTCATCAGCTTCTATTGCGATTACGAACGTTGAACGTTCTAAAAGAGGAAGGGTTAACATGCCTGTACCAGGTCCTATTTCAAGAACTGTATCGTTGCTTGAAATACCAGAAACATCAGCAATACGTTCTGCTGTGCGTCTGTGCATTAAAAAGTTTTGTCCTAGTGATTTTTTTGCAAACATAAGATAGTTAAAGGTATATAGACGTACCGTAGTCTGTTTTTGAATAATCAACATGTCCAGGGTCTATATCCTCTATAAAAGATGACGGTTCTTGCCTGTAGTCTGTACCATAAATACGTCGAACATTTACAAGGGTTAGTATTAGTCGCAGTTTTGCGCGTGTTATTGCAACGTAGAAAAGACGTCTTTCTTCCTCTTCATCTCTTTCCTCGTTTCCCATTCCTTCATGTGGAAAGAGCCCTTCTTCCATTCCTGTTACAAATACTGTGCCAAATTCCAAACCTTTAGCAGCATGTACTGTCATAAGTGTGACACCTACTGTATCGGTTTTTCTGTCTAGCTCATCTTGGTCGCTTGTAAGCGCTGCGTCAGCAAGAAAAGAGGATATTCCTTCTAGCCCAACGGATGTGTCATAACGTGTGGCAAGTGTCGCTAGTTCGTGTATGTTCCCAAGCCGTTCCCGCTCATCTTCTGTGCCGGTTGAAAGAGTTTTTTCGAGTCCGCTTTTTTCAATTACAAGACGTATAAAATCAGATGGTTTTGTTTTTTCTGATGCTAATGAAAGGTCTTCAACTATTGTTTCAAATTTTTCAACTTTTACTTTTTCTCCTGGACGTAATAAATCGCGTTGTCCAGCTACTAGTTTCCCTAGTGTTACTTTCCCTATTCCTCGCGACGGGGCTTGAACTGCTCGCATGCGGTCTGCTTCGCGTGTTGGTTCTAAAGCTAAACGTATCCACGCAAGAACGTCCTTAACCTCTTTTCTGTCAAAGAAACGAGTACCAAGAAGCTTGTATGGAACACCGGCGTGCAACAGTCCCTCTTCAAGTGCTCGCGACTGAAAGTTTGTGCGAAATAGTATTGCGATGTTTTCTGGCGACACCCCTTTTGTAATTTCAGTTTTAATTTCTTTAGCAATCCATGATGCCTCTGCTTCAGCGTTTATTGCGGTATGTATTGTTATTTTATCTCCAACGGGATTGTTCGTTATAGACTTCTTTTCTTTTCTGTTTTTGTTATGTTCAATAATTGTATTTGCAGCTGCGACTATCGTTCCTGATGACCTGTAATTTTGTTCAAGAATTATAGTTTTTGCTTTTGGGTAAGTTTTTTCAAACGAAAGAAGGTTGTCTATAGTAGCCCCTCTCCATGTATAGATACATTGGTCTATATCTCCAACAACAAACAGGTTCTTGTGTTTTCCAACAAGCGTATCTACGAGCCGTCCTTGCAACTCGTTTGTGTCTTGGTATTCGTCTATATGCACGTAGTGAAATCGTTCTTGAACTTTCGAACGTATGTCCGCGTGTTCATCAAGTAGTCTCATTGGAAGAGAAATAAGATCATCAAAATCGAGAGCTTTTTCTTTTTGAAGCGCTTCGTTATATCGCGTCCACACTTCACTTGATACGCGCGCCCTAAAACTGTCACGCCCATGTTTTTGTTTGAATTCTGAAGATGTCATTCCTAGGTTTTTTGCTTTCGAGATGCGCGAAAGTATAGCTCTTGGCGGAACCTCCTTGGGGTCTATATCCATAGCCTTTAGCGCAGCTTTTACAACACGTTCAGAATCATCTCGTCCAAAAATTGAAAAATATCTAGGAACTCCAATCGCACTACCATATTCTTCAAGTAGAATACGTCCAAGACCGTGGAATGTTGCTATTGTTGGCATTGGAGAGTCATCACCAAGTTGCGCTGTTAATCGTGTACGCATTTCGCGTGCTGCTTTATTTGTAAATGTGACAGCGAGTATGTTTTCTACAGGAACACCTTTTGTTATTAAATGGTAAATCCGTGTAGTTAGTACGCGTGTCTTTCCAGAACCAGCGCCAGCAAGAACAGACACTGCCCCATCGGTTGAGCACACAGCTTCTTTTTGTTGTTCGTTTAGTCCGTCAAGATAACTCATTTTTAATACTATACCGCGAAAATCTTTTTTATACTTTGTGTATTAAAAAATAAACATACGTAATGTATTTTGTTTTGCTAAAAACAGTATAAAATCATACGCACCTTGATATATAAAATGGGGTTGACGTATATGCTGCGAGGGGTATAATCTCGGTACTGGAAGTTATGGATGTGTGAAAGAAATGGCTCTGTTAAGCCGTTTTTGTACTAGGAAGCTTGGTATTGACCTATAATTTTTATTTTAAAACAAATACAATCCCTTGCTGTTTATCGCACTGTGCGAAAATATCAAAATATATATAAGATAATTACAATCGCATTAATTGCGTTATTTGTAATGACGTCTGTTTTTATGTCTACGCCAAGTTACGCTGCTGCTTTTTGGCCGTTTTCAAATGTATTAGCACACACAAGAACAAAAACTACTTTTATATCTGGCTCCAACGTTTCTTTATTACATGCCGCAACAAATTTAAACCCCAGCCCGATAAAAAAAATATCGGTAATAGCAATGACTGGGGGTTCATCTCTAATAGCAGAATCTGGACCTGACGGGACCGCTGCAGACATAAATCCAGCCGCAGCAAATGGTCAAATCTCACTATATGTAGTTCGTAGTGGGGACTCTTTGTCGGAAATAGCAAAAATGTTTGGCGTTTCTGAGAAAACAATCTTATGGGCAAATAATATAAGGAACGCTAGGCTTATACGTGCTGGTGATACTCTACTTATTCTGCCTGTGTCAGGAATAAAACATACTGTAAAAAAAGGAGAAACACTTACTTCAATAACAAAAAAATATCGTGCAAACAGTAAAGACACGGCTCTTTATAATAGTCTTGACCAGAAAAAACCTCTTGTTGTTGGTTCTGTTGTGATAATCCCTGGAGGTGAAATGCCAACTGTAAGAAGGTATAAAAAGTCTTATACTTATTCTAGGAGGTCTCGTCACTATCACAGGATTAGAGTTGCGCCATCAAACCCTTATCGTGGAGGAAGTGGTCCTGCTCTACCTGGTTTTTTCAGTAATCCATTATCTAGAGGAATAGTTACGCAAGCACTCCATGGTTGGAATGCTTTTGATATAGGAGCAAGAACAGGAACTCCGATTCGTGCTGCAGCTGCTGGGCGCATTATTGTGTCTCGTGTCGGTGGTTGGAATGGTGGTTATGGAAATTATGTTGTTATTAACCACGGTAATGGGACACAAACTCTTTATTCACATATGGTTCGTGATGTTTCAAGTGTTGGACAACGTGTTCGTGCTGGGCAAGTAATTGGTTATGTCGGTGAGACTGGTGAAGCTACAGGACCTCATTTGCATTTTGAAGTTCGCGGTGCGCGTAACCCGTTCGTTGGTTGCAGGGTTGGTTCAAGGTGTAATTTCTAATATATACAATAATGTCGCAACATATCGCAAGTAAACTTACGATATGTTTTGCTTTACATAAAATCAAATACTCCTCTTGGTCTATATTGTAGTGCTTCAAGTATGTGCTCGGGTAAAACATTTTTTGATTTATCTAAATCTGCGATTGTTCTGGCAACACGCATTGTTCTGTGATACGCCCTTGGTGATAGATTAAGTTTTTTAGCTGCATTTAAAAGAGTATCTTTTGAGTCTTTTGTAAATCCTGAAATGTCGCTGTCTAACTCTTTGGGTGACATGCGTCCGTTTACAGAACCAATTCTTCCTGTTCTCTTCTCTGATAATTGTCTAGATTTTTCAACACGTTTTCGTACGGTGTCTGAAGTCTCACTTGTTGATATTTTGTTTAATGTTTCGTGTGGTATGAGAGGAACTTCAATCCATATATCAAGCCTGTCAGCAATTGGCCGTGATATGTTACGTGCTTGTTTCCTAGCTGCACGAAGCCTGACCTCGGCGTTTGAGGTTAGTGTGTCTGCTGGGTTCATTGCCGCAACTAACATAAAATCTGCGGGGAATGTAATTGTGGATCGTGCCCTAGATACAGTGACAGTTCTATCCTCTAAGGGTTGGCGCAACGCTTCAAGAGATTGTGAGCCGAACTCAGGAAACTCATCAAGAAACAGTACTCCGTTATGAGCTAGTGTAACTTCGCCAGCACGAATGTTAGCACCACCACCTATAATTGCAGTGTGAGAAGCTGTGTGGTGTGGTGCTCTGAATGGTGGTAAATATACTGCTTTGTTCCCGTTTAAAATTCCTGCAGTTGAGTGTATTGCAGTTGTTTCCAGAACTTCATCGTTTGTAAGTTTTGGAAGTATTCCAGACAGAGCTCGTGCCAAAAGAGTCTTGCCTGTTCCTGGAGGTCCATAAAGTACTATGTTGTGTCGTCCTGCGGCAGCTATCTCTATAGCGCGTTTTGCACTTTCCTGCCCTTTTATGTCAGACATATCAGAGCTTGGTGTACGAATAATTTCCGTAGTATCTTGAGCACATTTTTTTAAAAGTTTTTCATTTTTAATATGAGCCACAAGTTCTGTGAGTGTGTTTGGTGCATAAACATTAATGTCTTTTGCAAGAAGCGCCTCTTTAGTATTCCCTTTCGGAACAAAAACATCGCACATACCATTGTTTTTTGCTGAAATTACTTGTGGTAATATACCCCGCACACTACGTATTGTTCCGTCTAGTGCAAGCTCTCCAGAAAAGAACATTGGTTTTTCTGGTAGTGTAATTTCTCCAGAAGCTGCCAAATATGCAAGCGCAAGCGGTACGTCATAATGTGCACCTTCTTTTTTTAAATCTGCTGGAGATAATGAAAGTACTATTCGTACATTTTGTGACTTTGGTGATTTGTACCCAGAGTGTCGGATTGCTGCGCTAATTCTGTCGCGTGCTTCATCAACAGCTTTGTCTGCGAGACCAACAACTGAAAATGAGTGCAGTCCTCGAGTAAGGTCTGCTTCAACAGTTACCAGTTTTGCGGTAGCTCCATTTGGCTGTGCTGTGTTTAGTATTGCGTAACCGTTTGTGTCGGTTTGTTTTTTAGACATACAATATTATTGTACGTTATAAACGGCAGATTAAATTAATTTAATCTGCCGTTTATAATTTTTGGATACAAAACTATCTGTTGTTTAGTTGTTCATGTGTTCTACACAAACTGCCGCTGCACTATCTGCATTAAGTCGTTCTTCTGTAATTTCTGCACCACACTCTGTGCACTTCCCATATGTATTTTTTTCTATACGTTCGAGGGCTGATAGAACATTGTTGTAACGTATCTCTAAGTCTTTTAATATCGCGATGTTTTCTTCAAAGCCTTCTATTAAATCTGCTGCATCGTTTTTGTCAGGCTCCTTCCCTGTTTCTTGAGGGACTGCCTCCCAGTCATTTTTGTTTGACGGGTTTCTTCTACCAATACTTGATAATTCACTTTCTAACTTTGTTTTCTCATTTGTTAGTAACTCTTTGTAGTGTTGGATGTTTTCCATATGTAATACGTTAACACATAATCTAAACGCTGATTATTTACTGAGTGTTTAGGTTGCTTAGTCTATTTGTTATTTCTGTAAATGCAGGAGCATTACGTGCAATTATCAACGTTTTTTTGTTCAAGAAACCATACATTAGAATACTACGTCCTTCACTATCGCTTAACACTCTAACATCGTGGTTTGTAATTATTTTATCAACAAAAGACGGCGCAATCGTAAACTGTGTAGACGTTGCAGATGTTGTTGAGCTCATATCTCTATATTTTGGATATAAAATGTTCATATCGTTTCCGATTGTTTTTTCCCATCTAAGCATTCCCGCAAAAGCTGCGTCGTATGACGCCACTCTCATTACGAAAAACGGACGTGTTTGTGTACCTGCATGAATAATTCCAACAGTGCTATTTAGTGAGATGTTTCTCATTAGTATCTCTGGCATCGGTAGTCCGAGAGCTGCTATTAAATACCCACCAGAGGCTGGCGAGGTTGTTGTCGCCCCAAACATTGTGCTCGTTGCAACTGATATGTAAGTAAGCCGCATTGACCCGTTTGCAAGAGGTTTTGATGCGGATCTTGCAAGTGAATTTATAAGTTCTGTTCCAGTACCAAAAAGTTCCTGTTGAGAGTCTACAAAAATAAGCGTTGGCGCTGTGGTTTTTGTTGCAACTGGAGCCGATAGTTTTGAGTTGTAACTATACGCATACCATAATCCAGAAATACTTAAAACAAGAAAAATAATTCCACCTACTGCAAACCAGATGTTGTTTTTGTTTTTTGGAGATTTTTGCTTCTCATTACTAATAGAGTCTTGTTCTTTTGCTAGCATCTGTGTTTCAGACGCATTTGTATCATGTACGTAGTCTCTAAAATCAGATTTATAAGTATGTATTGGGGAAACTACACTTTCTTTATGCTGTGGTTGTATGTTTGGTAGTTCTATAAGTTCTGGTACTTCTCGTGTTTGTTTTGGAAGTACGCCTTTCTCAACTAATCTTTCTGTTGGTTTTTTGTGTTCTGATACTTTTGCATGTAATCGTGCCAAAACTTGTTCTCTTGTGTTGGTAGGGATAGTTTGTGTTTCTTTAAGGGTGTTTGTTGGTTTGATTTCTTCAACGGTAGTTTTAGTTTCTAAAATAGGTGGATGTTCTTCGTGTGCTGCTGTGTCTTCTAAACGTTTGGGTGTTAAAACATTAGTGTATATTTTATTATCTACAGGACTTATTGGTTTTTGCTGTTCTGCATGTTTAGGAACGTTAGTTGGTTGGGTAATAGTTTGTTTTTGAGATGTTGGCGTAATACTTTTTTCTACACTCCCCACTTCTTTCACTGGATTGTTTTTAACTTCTTCCATATCGCGTGCATATGTACGCATGCCTTGTAAATGGTTTGGGTATTGTTGTGTTTGTTTGTCGCTCATATCGTTATTACTATTCTAACGCACACACACCAAACAGTCGTTAGTAAACGACTGTTTGGTGTGTGTTACTTCTTTTTATATTTATTGACCGTTGTATCCGATTATAAATTTCTTTGGTTGTTCGCACATATCTGTAAAGGCATGTGTTGCTTCGCGTAGTTTGCTAGATGAGCTTTTTCCAAAAGATATTACCTCTACCTGACACCCTTCGTTCATGTCTAGGTACTGAATTAAAGGTACAAAGTCCCCGTCTCCAGTTGCAAGTATTATTGTGTCTAGTTTTGGGGCGAGCTTAACGGCGTCTATTGCTAGTCCAACATCCCAATCTGCTTTTTTAGCACCATCTGCAAAAACTTGCAGGTCTTTTACTTTTGTTTCTATTCCTATTTTTGTTAGTGCTTCAAAAAAGTTTTTCTCTTCTCCGTTCTCTGTTGATATAACGTAAGCTATCGCACGAACAAGAACACGTCCGCCAACCGCTTCTTCAAGTACTTTTGCAAAGTTTACGCGAGATTTGTAAAGATGTTTAGCGCTGTGATATAGGTTTTGTGTATCAATAAATACTCCGACTCTCTGAGCGCTGTGTTTAATAACTGCCATAAATTCTAAATGTATTAAAAATAAATTGTATTAAATAATGAACAACTGAACTCTAAACTATTTTAGCACTATTTCTGTATTAGAAATTGATATAAAAATAATTAAAATACTGCTTACAAAAACCATACCCGCATAAATGCGGGTAGTAAGGTTTTATCGTTTTAGTCCTAGTTTCTTTATAAGAGCGTTATAACGTCTTTTATTGTTTTTTTCTAGGTATCTAAGGTGAGAGCGTCTGTCTGCAACCATTTGTAGAAGACCTCTTCGTGAATGAAAGTCTTTATGGTTCTTTTTCAAATGTTTCGTTAGTTCCTCGATATTTCGAGTCAACATAGCGATTTGAACGTCTGCAGAGCCTGTGTCTGAGTCGTGCAATGCAACCTTTTTAATAACGGATGTTTTTACTCTCTTTGTAAGCATGATTTCAATACCATACCATATCTTGATTATAATTGCAACTGTGTTAGAGCCTCCTATCATAAACATAAAACAGCGCGTTTTATGTTTAAAATCTTGTTTTAGTTTTACAAACAAGCAAACATTGTTGGGTTTTTATGCAGTATAATTAATCGATATGTATGTTAAAGATTTTAAACGTCAATTTCTTGAGTATGTTGAGATTGAACGCGGACGTGCTGTAAAGACTGTGGAAAATTATGACCGCTATCTCACGCGTTATTTTAATCAAGCTGAGATTTCAAATGTAAACGATATAACAGAAGAAAGTATAAGAAAGTTCCGTCTTTGGCTAAACAGGCAGTCTGGAACTAATGGATACATGAAAAGACGTACACAAAACTACTACTTAATTGCACTACGAGCATTTTTGAAATTTTTGCGTAAAAAAGGAATCGATTCTGTGTCGCCAGAGTATATTGAGTTAGCAAAAGTTCCTGAGCGTTCTTTGGATATCCTCACAGCATCGGAACTAAGTCGTTTAATGAACGCACCATTAACTATTCTGAAAAAAGAAGAGGATATACATAAGCAAAGAATATGTATGCGTGACAACGCTATATTAGAACTTTTATTTTCTACAGGACTGCGTGTTGCAGAGCTTTGTTCTCTTAATAGTGATATAGACCTAACGCGTGATGAACTATCTGTGCGCGGTAAGGGAGATAAGGTTCGTGTTGTTTTCTTATCTAAAACAGCAAAGACTTCAGTATCGAAGTATCTAAAGTTTCGTAACGATATGGAAAAAGCACTTTTTGTAGATGGTAGAGAAAATAAACTACACAGGATTACTCCGCGCGACGTACAACGACATGTTAAAAAATATGCAACGTATGCTGGAATTACAAACAAGGTTACACCACACACAATGCGCCACGCATTTGCAACTGACCTTTTGTCCAATGGAGCAGACCTGCGGTCTGTTCAGGCGTTGTTAGGTCATGCAAATATAACCACTACACAAATCTATACGCACGTAACAGATGCTCATTTGCGAGAGGTTCACAAAAAGTTTCACGGTAAAAGGAATACATAGATTTATTTGTTGCACGAAGTCTTTTTTGTAACATTTACGCCGTAGTAGTTAGTTTATTCATATGTATTGGTAATTTTGTAGTGTAACGGTGTAGAATAAATGTAATGAAAATTGTTTCATGGAACGTTAATGGGTTACGGTCATTAAATAAAAATGACTATTGGACAACTTTTTTAAAGGACATTAAGCCCGATGTCTTTTTTCTACAGGAAACAAAAGCAGAACCAAATCAATTACCGGAACATATGCTTGATGGTTCTGGATACTCCGCCTTTTTTTCATCATCAAAGACTAAAAAAGGTTATAGCGGTGTTGCTTTGTATTCAAAAATAGAACCAATCACTGTTGTGTATGGCATGGGAATCAAAGAGTTTGATCAAGAAGGTAGGGTTATAGGTGCTGAGTATGAAGATTTTTGGGTTATCGGTGTATATTTTCCAAACGGAGGAATGGGTCCGCACCGTTTGGACTATAAGCTACGTTTTTATGATGCTTTTTTGGTGTTTATAGAAGGTCTACATAAGCAAAAACCCGTTGTTTTCTGCGGTGATATTAACACTGCACATGAAGAGATAGACTTGTCTAACCCAAATGCAAATGTAAATAATACAGGGTTTTTGCCAGAAGAACGGGCGTGGATAGATGAAATAATCCAAGCTGGGTACATAGACTCTTTTCGCTCTAAACACCCAAATACAAAAGAAGCTTATTCGTACTGGGACCTTAGAACACGTGCTCGTGATAGAAACTCCGGCTGGAGATTAGATTACTTTTTTGTTTCAAATGAATTATCGTATAAAATCAAAAGAGCTGAAATACACAGTAATATATACGGTTCTGACCACTGCCCTGTTTCTATTACTTTATAAAAGACATAAAGGACAAGTTATCCACAGGCAAGGTATGGACAGTGTCCTATATGAGAGTATTATAGTCAAAAGAGAGGACGTTCTTTAATAGCTCTTTCACACATCGCGTATGTCGCACGAACTTCTGGCCAACGATAGGGCGTATCCCTCAAAAAATAAAAGGGCAGACAAGTTCCACGTGTAACGTACAAATACCTACAAAAAAACCGCCAACCACTAATCCCCAGTCGGATTAAAGCAACGAGCCCCCAAGCTAACTAATACAATCCGACAACATATAGGCGGTTTTTTTATTTTCGAGAAAATCGTTTGTTTTAAACAAATATATACTGTAGAAGTCTTTAAATACTAAGTAATTAAGTAAATCTATAAGATAAAACCTAACACTTATGTTTCGCATGAAACATAAGTGTTAGGTGTGTCACGTGAAAAGAAACCTTTCTTTTGTATGATTGACTAACAAACGTGGTGTTTGGACATTATTTTCTGTATTTCCTCATCTTCTCGTTTTTCACGCTCTTGCTTTCCAGACTCTCCAAGTATCTGTAGTTCTTTGTCTGATAATGAAAGTAGACTCAAAATACGTTTGTTTAAATACTCTTCACTATTCTTCTTTGGGTCTTCTAGTACTTCCTCAAGAAGTGCGTGAAGTGTCCAGCCTATTCTAGGGCCAGCCTTTACACCAAAGTCATTCATAAGTTTGTTCCCGTCTGTTTTAAGCATTGATACTGAAATTGGATCCATTAAGGCTTGTTCTACCATTGCCTTATACTTTCTAAACCTAAACGGTTGTTCTTTTGGTCGGCCTGTGCCAATACGGTCGCATATTCTTAAATTAAGTAAATCCCATATGTGTTCTTTCCCAACGTTACAAATCATACGTCTTACGGCTGATATTGTAATTTGGTCGGGGTCAGAGAAAAACATATGCCATCTAACAAGTTTAACTACCTTGTCTATAGTTTCACGTGAAAAGTGCAGTTCCTCAAGTGCTTTTTTTGTTGTTCTTGAACCAACAACATCATGTCCGTGGAAAGTCCACTGCTTTTTTTCATTTGACCAACGTCTAGTTTGTGGTTTGGATATGTCGTGAAATAGGGCAGCTAGTCGTATTTCAAAACTCCAGTTTTTATCTGCTGCATGTTGGGTGGTACGCATTAAGTGTTCAAAAACATCATAAGAATGTGCTTGATTTTGCTCTATACCAATACCTTTTACGAGCTCTGGAGATATGTACTCAAGAACACCAAGTCTAGCAGCAAGTACTAACGCCATCATTGGTTGGTCAGAATTAAGTATTCGTACTAACTCATCGCGTATACGCTCTTTAGATATATGACTAAGGTTCGATGCTTTTTGTTGGATTGCTTCTGCTGTGTTTGTGTCTAGTGCAAAACCTAGCTCTGCTACAAAACGTAGTGCCCTCATTAAACGTAAACCATCTTCCTCAAACCTTTCAAATGGACTCCCAACTGTTTGTAGGACACCAGCTTTAAGGTCATTGTGTCCTTTATAAGGGTCTATTAGCTGTCCTTTAGCATCATCGTATGCAATTGCATTTATTGTGAAGTCTCTTCGTGCCAGGTCGTCTTCTATAGAGTCTCCGAAAGTTACGGAGTCTGGTCTACGTTTGTCAGCATAAGTTGACTCTGTTCTGTATGGGGTAATTTCTACTATTTTAATAGTTTTGTCCTCTGTAACGTTTACAACTCCAACTGTTCCAAAGTCGTTTGTATAAAAAGTCTCATCAAACAATGATTGAATATCGTCTGGTTTTGCGTTTGTTGTTATGTCCCAATCCTTTGGTTTTCTGTTTAAATATAAGTCCCTAACACAGCCGCCAACAAGGTAGGCTTCAAATCCTGCGTTTCTTAGTGTTTTTGTTATGTTTTGTATTTCACGTGGAACGTCGTACCTCATAGTAGGAATACTAATACTCTTATGGTTTTTTTCCTAGTGTGACAGTAGTATGTGGTGTAGGATACAAACACGTTCGCATTTGTTTTTTTCACAGAATGTAAACGCCCCTATGGTGAAATGGATATCACAACTGACTTCGGATCAGTCGTTCTGGGTTCGAGTCCTGGTAGGGGCACAACACTTTTTTAAGTACCGTACTATATGAATGGTTTCAGTGTGTTTGGTTGTTGTAACCGCAGCTAAATAAAAGCTGTGATATGATTTTGTAATGAAAATTGGAGTTATGGGTGCACACGGAAGCTTTTCTGAAAAAGCAGGGGAAGAATATATTTCTAAACATAAAGTTAAGTTTGGTAAAATTATTCCTCTCGTTAGTGCAGAATCAGTACTTAAGTCTGTCGAAGATGGTTCTGTTGATATAGGAATCTTTCCAATTGAAAACTCAAATGGTGGAATTGTGACTGAAGCGGTATACGCAATGGCTGGGCATAATTTTTCGATTAAAAGTATGTTTGAGATTGATGTACATCATATGCTTTTGGTTAAGCCTGGTACTAAAGGTTCTTCAATACAAACGATATGCTCACATGACCAGGCGTTAAGGCAGTGTCGTATGTATCTTAAAAGGGTATGGGCAGGGGCTGATGTAACCCCGTACAGCGATACGGCAAAGGCTGCTGAAGGTTTAAGTAGTGGTATTTTGCCTGATACCACAGCGGTTATTGCGCCTCGGAGATGTTCTGAGCTTTATGGGTTAGAAATACTAGAAGAGTCTATCCAAGATTTGAAGTTTAATTACACTACGTTTATTGTTGCTGTTAAGAAATAAAACAAACAGTGAATAAATTTTTAAGACGAAAAACTCCATAAAAATGGAGTTCGAAAATACTAACAATCAAATTAAACCTTTAATTCCACTCGATTATTAACGTGAGTTTGTATATATAATCAATAAAAGGGAGGTCTTCATGCAGAAAGCAAAAATAGTGGAATTTAGTTCCACTTCTGTTGAGTGTTTATAGGTTTCTTTTAATATCTCTTTGAATATTCCAACAAAAGCTGAAATCCTCAAAAGATAGGACGAGCCAAGAGTTGGCTAGCTCGTCCAAAAACCTAGGTTACTCTTGTTGATGAATGGCACGAAGCTCCTCATCTGTCATGCTGGTGAGTTCCGTTGTCATGCTGGTGGTTTCCGTCGCACAGAAATCACCATTAAACGTCAGCAGAAAGTACAACCCCTGGAGCTCAATAATCTGTCTTTTTCCTTTGTAGTGGCCAGTCGTTAAGACCACCACTCCCTCTGAGCGGATTTTTTCTTTTTCCTCCAGGAGGAGTTTTTCTTGCATGTCATTAATTTTGGAGCTGAGGTTACCCTCCGTAAAAATCTCGTCGCAGTTAGCAGCTGTGCGACGGATCTTAATTGCCTCCCTCCTCCACAACTCCTTTTGCGGTGCCGTGCCGCGTCGCTTTTCAACCTCGGCGGCTTTTTTGTACACCCGCTTGCGGTCAGCGTAGCAGGTCTTTTTTCCAGTCTTAAAGGTCTGTTTGACCTTTTTAACGGCATGCCAGTATCTCTCTTGGGTTTCTTTAAGCAAGAAACCCCTGTCTTTAGAAAAAACCTCATACATAACAGCCTCCTTGTGTTGAACTGGTGGAATTGTTTCAAGAAACTTGCGAAATTATTGGCACGTACCATTCCTCTGAAAGACATAAACGAATTTCAATAACCTTTTTGTTCTTTTAAAGGCTTATCATGTTTTTAACTGCTTGCCAAGGATTGTAGTTAAACGAAACTGTAAGCTCTTTTAATATATATACAAAAATACGTTTGTATATATGTTGTATTGTTTCATCCAAAAGTATTGTAATAATGTACAGTAAATGAAAAATTCATTGAGTGTGCTATCATTCACCACAAAGCGGATATGGTTTAGTGGTAAAATACGTCCTTGCCAAGGATGAGTCGGGAGTTCGATTCTCCCTATCCGCACAGAGTAATACTTTGTTTCTATACGTCATTTAGCACAGTTTGCGTATGTTTAAGCTGTTAAACATTTTGTAGGTATGTTTTTTGTATAAATGATTCAGTCTTTCTAGGTTATTCGTTAAGAAAATTTATTTTTCAATAAATACGAAGAAGCTGTCATTATGAATTATAGTGTTTATTATAAGAGTCTTATTAAGAAATGCCTTTCTTAAAGAGTTTTGCATTAGTGGTTTTACTCTTTCTTTAGCTCTTGACAGGCAGGTCTCTATATGCTATACTATCTTAATAGAAATTTAAGTTGTTCTTTGAAAATTTGATACTTAAGTTAAGGTGAGATTTAGATATTCCATTTTGGTTTTGATTATTTGAAATTAAAATGGAGTATCTACTCCCGTCTGGTACTGACCTCCTGGACGTAAAACATTTCACTGAGCGCATTTTTTGCGCTCGCGCTCTACCATCAAAGAAGGGTGCTTTGCGCCCAAGGAGACCCAAATGTCATACAATTCACAGAATACACCTTTTGTCATCCGTCGCAACAACGCCGATGCTGCAGCCGCGGCAGACGGCTACAACCTCAATGACCTGGAGGGTTGCATGGAAGCCGCTTACGAGGGGCAGCAGTACGTCACTCGGAACGCCTTTCGGCGTTTCAGATGCCGGATTACCGGCGAAGAGTACCTGAAAATGGACGGAGCGACCATCGATTGGAAGCACCTGTCCGGCCTCGTTCGCGAGGCGGTTGAAGCCTCTGGCTTTGAAAATTTACCATGGAATCTGGACAACTTGGTTAATGCTAATGTTGCCCCAGGTTCGTATCCGTTTTTCGCCAGCGAAGCTGGCAAGGAACGGGTGGTCAAAAAAGTGCAACGTTTTTGTGGTTGGCTTCGTGCTGCCGCAAAATTGCCGGGTGTCCGGCGTGTTATCGAGAAGACACAGTCTTCTTGCGGCATGTGGTCACCGCGCACCTTGGTACATCTGTGGGACCTTGCGTCCCATCACCCGTCACCGGGTGCACTGGAGCGGAAGCTCTGGAGTGTCCGGCGTCGAGCAGACGCAATCTTCTCTGCTTACAAAGGAGAACAAAAAGCGTCATGGGCGAGCATTGCCCAATCACTGCTGATAACTCAGCAGACAGGAAAAGCGGCTGTCATGGCCGTAGCGGGAACGCTTTCGGGCGATACCTTCCGCATGTACCGCAACGCCAGAGACTGGCTGGTTGAGCTGCATCTGTGCAGTAAAGCCGACCAGAGCGATGGAGTCATCGCTCGTCGTGAGGCGACGCCGCGGTTTGTTAAATTGGGTATCGCGGTTTATCGCATCGCCCTGCAAGACCAGTACCACAACTGGTCGTTCCAGTGGTTGGTGCGGACGGCCGATGGTCGTACGTATCACTCCAACTGGGGTGGAGTGATAGAGACTCTCCACGACGCACTCCATGCGTGGAAGGAGCAGGACAAACTCGCTGCGATGGAAGCCGATTTTATGGGCTTCTTAAAGGGCGAGGAGGGTTAATGCCCTCTCGTTGTCCGACAGGATTCGTATTCGGCAGGTAATTGCTCTGCCGGTACAGAATCTTGGCTGCGGGAACGTGGTTGGGCAGGTAGGGATTTTATCCCCGCAATATGGCTCATACCGAACCTCGAAAACGGCTATGTTCGAGGTGTGGCAATGAATCTTTATCGCCACCACCACGTTGAATGTCCTTAAGTATCAAATGTGGATGGTGAGTAATCTACACACCCTCCATAGCTAAAAGGTTTGAGGAGCACCTTAGTACAAGCTCCTCACTCTCTCTGGATGTGCGTCTAGACTGATGAGTCCAAAAGGACGAAAGAGTTTTGGTAATATATAAGCTCGTAACAGTAAAATGTGATATACGGTATGCAGGCTTTAATACAAATAAATGTATTTTGGTTTAAACACTAAACGTCATTTTTATAGCTCTCGTATTTCAAAATACCGTCATAACACGGTATTTTTTGTTTTATGTATCAATTTAAGGTATTTTTTGTCCTGTAGTTTTGGATGTCTTTATAACTGTGGACAAACCTGTGTATAGTGTGGATAAAAGACAAAGGACATTTTGTGTGTGTTTAATAGAATTCTTAAAATGTGCATAAGTATAGCCGTATTTTTCTAAGTCACGGTATACTGTCTATGTGGATTTATCTAAGTCATCAAAAAAAGAAATAGGAGCTTATGGAGAGGTTGTTGCTGCTAAATATCTAAAAAAGCACGGTTTTAAGGTTTTAGACAGAAACGTTACATTTAAAATTGGTGAGATTGATATAGTTGCAAAAAAAGACCTTGTGTTACATATTGTTGAAGTAAAAAGTATCGCTTGTAATGAGTTTCCTGACACGCGTTACGGTAGTAGTGGTTTGTATAGTCCAGAGGAAAACCTTAATTACTTAAAAATACAACAGGTTTCTAGAGTAGGTCAGTGGTATATTGCTAGTAAATCTTGGGAAGGTGAGTGGCAGATTGATGGAATAACAGCTTTGTTACGTCGGCATGATGGAATGGCAAGGATTAGTTATTTTCCACATATTGTGTAAACTCTGGTAGGATATAGAAACTTGCCGTACAGTGTTTGAAGAAGATACGTTTTGTGGTCGGGGTGTAGTATACCGGTAGTACGCATCCTTTGGGAGGATGTTGACTGGGTTCGACTCCCAGCACCCCGACCACAGTACATATCCATTATGTATCTGGTATATATTATTACGGTAAGGATATATTTATTTCATATACATTATGTTGATATACGACACAGTTAAAAATTTAGTAATACTTTACAGTGAGCCAGCTGCTTATGCTGTGGTAGTCACTGTCGTGTCCGTAGTGGTTTTTGCTTTTATACAAAACAGGGTAGTCGTTCGTCTGGATAAGTTATCCAAAAAGACAAAGAACAACGTAGATGACGCTATTGTCGCGATGGTTAAAAGTATTAAACCATCGTTTTATTGGTTTTTGTCCGTATACCTTGGGTTTCAGACATTACCAATGTCTTTGTCTTTTTCGGTAATGCTTAACGGGGTGCTGTTGGCCGTTGTCCTTTGGTATGTGCTTCGTGCAGCTAGTATTGCAATAGACATGTGGCTTGCAGGTACAACGAAAGATGCTGGTGAAAAATCCGCCAGGCACTTCCTTGGAATAATTACCAAGTCCAGTTTGTGGATTGTTGCGATACTCCTACTGCTTTCTAATCTTGGGATAAACGTAACGTCTTTGGTTGCTGGCCTTGGAATAGGAGGTGTTGCCATCGCGTTTGCTTTACAAAATATACTTACAGATTTGTTTAGTTCATTTGCTATTTATTTTGACAAACCTTTTGTTGTTGGTGATTACATTGTAATTGGCGACCAGACTGGAATAGTTGAAAAGATTGGAATTAAAACTACAAGGTTGCGTGCTCTTCAGGGTGAGGAGATTGTTATTTCTAACAAGGAGCTTACATCGACTCGTATCCAAAACTTTCATTCGATGCAGTCTAGAAGAATACAAATGACTTTTGGTATTTTATACGAAACGCCTATTGAGACGGTTTCTGCACTTCCTAAAAAAATAAAAGACATGGTGGCTGGTATAAGTGGTATTAAAATAGATAGAGTTCATTTTTACGGATTTGGAAACTCGTCACTTGATTTTGCACTTGTTTATTACGTCGAGTCTGGTGAGTATTCTGAATACATGGATAAGCAGCAAGAAATAAACCTTTCTATTTTGAAATTGTTTAGAAAAGAGAACGTTGAGTTTGCATACCCAACTCAAACTGTGTATATGTCTTCGACTGCTACTGACTCGAAGAAAGGGCTTGAGTAAGCAGTGTTTCTAGTTGTTGTTTTGTTTGTGAAAACTCGGCAATATTTTCAGCTGGTGTTTTGGCTAGCATAGTGTCAAAAGATTGTGACTGTTCTTGTGAATAGTCGCGTCTGATATAGGTTGCCGTAATTGCGTTTAAGTTACGGCTTTGTGTTGAGCCGCTTATGGTACTTGTGGTTATTGTACCTATCAGGTTACCGTATGCATCTACTATACCCCCTCCAGAGGACCCTTCTTGGGCTGCAGCAGTGCCTCCAAGTGATATAAGGTCTATTGTACTAGTCACAAAGGTAAAAACGTCTTGTATAGACGCATATACTATTGTTGGATATAAAGATGTTTGTATCTCGCTAACAGATAGGAATTGTGCTGCGTATGACCCTATTACGACGGGAGTACCTTTTTTTTGTTGGTGTGTTGCAAGTGGTAGGTATTGAAAGGTCGCTGGGAGTGGTTTTTGTGTCGCACTTTTTGTTATAAAAAGGAGTGCAATGTCGTGTTCTCCTGTACCTGTTGGTTGTGTTTGTTTAACTACAGTTCTGTTTTCAGAAATCCACGCTGGAGATATGAACATTAACTTTGCTTTATAGGCTGGTCTTGCTGGGCTGCCTGTTCTTATTGTACAAGACGTACTGTTTTTGGTCGGGTAGTTTTTTAGAAGAAAGTACTGTGCTATGTGTGCATTGGTTAGTATGATTCCTCTTGGGTCGATAATCGTACCGCTTCCCGAAATATATCTAGAAGATCCGCTTGCAGAGCTTGTACATATAATGTTTACAAGCGCTGCTCGTATTTTTGTAGCACTTGCG
>CAYYQT010000005.1:0-36539 GCA_964473795.1 uncultured Candidatus Saccharibacteria bacterium
GACTACTGTACATATCGCGAATCCGCAGGTAAAACACTCCTCACTCTTCATCGAGCAAACACAACAAAGAAATAGTATCTAAACAGAGAGAGAAAGAAAGAACGGCGACGCAAAACGTCGCCGTTCTTTCTTTCTCTTATATTTTACCCACAGAGATTTTCCTTATGTTTATTTTTTATCTCCTGGTCTAACTGGTCGTACAATACAGGATCAGCAAGCTTCTCAAGTGATTTCAATGTAATTGATGACTGGCTCCTTTTATAGTTATTTATTTTTTTAACGGATAGCACATAAAATTTCCATTGGTCCACGTCCAACGGGTCGATTGTTGCTTGATTAGTATTAAACAAAAGACACATAACATAAATATCTGCATATCTTGATTTTATTTTTAGTTGTTTATTTGTTGTATTGTCCCAATAAAATGATTTTCTTATCGAAAAAGATATCTTTGAAAGATCTTTTTGATACCACGATTGAATAAATGAAGATGATTTAACCTCAATCTTAATATTGTCAGGAGTAATTAAATCATATGCAGCCCATTCATCCCGTGGTACATCAAGATTAACATTTGTTGCAGTAGCGACAATAAATTCCGCCAATATTCCTCTTGTTGCATTACTTAAAATATCAGAGGTACTCCATTTCCAGAAATCTAATAATTTAAATGGCAATTCATTTTGCTCACATCTTAATGATTCTTTACCAGACTTAATTTTAGATTTTATCAATTTATAGTTCATATATCTTTTATAATGAGAGATTTATATTTAGATAACTAACCTTTATCAGAAAAGTATACAACAAAATATATCAATGTATTATTCCTGTATGAAAAGAGATAATTTAAGAGTACAGTACAGTACATATAACGTATGATATAAATATGAAAGTAAAAATTGAACCATCGTGGGAAAAAGAATTGGTAGAGGAATTCAAAAAACCTTACTTTGCCGTGCTTACTGATTTTGTAAAAAATGAGTACAAGAGTGAGTCAGTATATCCAGCACCAGAGAATATATTTCGTGCGTTTGATTTATGTCCATTTGAAAAAGTAAAAGTTGTGATACTTGGGCAAGACCCGTACCACGGGCAAGGGCAGGCGAATGGTTTGTGTTTTGCTGTCAATAGTGAAAGATTACTACCTCCATCATTGAAAAATATATTTAAAGAAATAGAAAGTGACACTAGTAAGTCTGTTGAGTCCAAAAATGGGGACCTGTCGCGTTGGGCAACTCAAGGAGTTTTATTACTTAACTCTACGCTCACAGTACGTGCACACATGGCTGGTAGTCATCAAAAACGTGGCTGGGAGGATTTTACAGATACTGTAATACACACGCTTTCTGAAAAGCGCGAACGTATTGTTTTTATACTCTGGGGAAATTACGCAAAACAAAAGGGCGCACGCATCGACCGTGTAAAGCACCTTGTGTTGGAGGCAGCGCATCCATCACCATTTTCCGCATACAATGGCTTCTTCGGATGCAAACATTTTAGCAAAGCAAACGACTACCTAACCACATACAACAACTCACCGATAGATTGGTTATAGTGTGTAACACAATTTTTTCATTTTGGTGCGTAACAATCTAGCTTTTCTGTATTGTTAAAAAAATAGAAAAGTTTTGGTGTTTTTTCACTATGTTCCAAGCTTTTCATAAAGAATTTCTAAACATGCAATTTTATAGTATAGAATGAGGTTAATGGAAAATAATTGGTATGTTATAGCTGGAGCTCCTTCTTCTGGAAAAACCACTATAATAAATCTCTTAAAAGATAAAGGTTTTAATGTAATGCATGAGATGGCAAGGGTTTATATTGATTATAATATAAGTAATGGAAAAAAGATCGAAGAAATAAGAGAAAACAACGAGTCTTTTCAAGAAGAAATTTTAAAACTTAAAATTGAAGCAGAGAAAAACCTATCAAAAAAAGTCGTGACTTTTTTTGATAGCGCTATCCCAGACAGCGACGCACACTATACTTTAGGCGGTGTTAGAAAGAGCGACCTTTTGAGTAGTTCGATGATTGGTTTGCAGTACAAAAAAGTCTTTTTGCTAGACATTCTTGATTTTCAAAAAGATTATGCAAGAACAGAGACTAGAGAAGAACAGGTCGAGCTTCACAGACTTCTAGAAGAGAGCTATAGAAAGATAGATGTGGATATTGTGAAAGTTTCGGTAATGCCACCGTCTGAGAGGTTGAAATTTATTTTAGATAATTTATAAAATTAGGATAAAAAAACAACTGTACATATACGACTGGTGATTTATATGTATAATTATGTTTATTTAAAAGTAAACATAATTTTTGTTTGTGAAATCAGTAGAGGCGACACATTTGTTGTGCCGCCTCTTTCAATTCTTATTTGTTACACTGTACCTTTTACGATAGCTGCTTCAAGCAAGCATTTTAATGAGCAGCACACTAATCGAATAAATAATATATCGTCCATATCCATATCTTCAATACGATACGGACCAGTGTAAACGAATGACGTTTCTATTGTGAATTTTTTAGAACAAACAGGGCAAAGGAAGTTTTCATTACAACAACTGTTAATATGTGCGGTTGTCCTTGTTTGAGTAATTTTCATAACACACCTCGCTTTCATGCGTTCCCGTCTGGTTCAAGTGCATCCAAGACACATGACAACGAACAAAAAATGAACGTGTCATACTCTTCTTCATCATTATCGTTTAGCCACCCAACGTCATATATGACACCTGCTGATGTCACGAACATGACCTTGCATATGCAGCATGTTGATATTCGCTGCAATTCTTCACCCTGAAATATCCTTTCAGGATTCATCTGTTGTGGTAATTCTTTGTTACCGTGCATACTACACCTCCATTATTTGTTCGAGGTTTACTTTTTACACACATCTATGTAAAAGAATATCTGTGTTATGCAGATAACGCAAATATACTTACTGTTTGCGTATTATTACCAGATTTTGGCGCGCGCCTTTGGCGTTCGGTAGAGCGCATCACCTTTTTTTACATCGAACGCTTCATAAAACTCGGGTATGTTAGACATTGGCCCATTAATTCTAAATATGCCAGGTGAGTGCGGGTCAGTAAGTACGTGCGTTTTTTGTGCCTCAGGACGTTCGTTTTCACGTTCGAAAAGTGCGAACCCTAAAAAGAATCGTTGTTCAGGAGTAAAGCCATCTATATCTTTTCTAGTAGTTTTTCCTAGGCGAATTTGGTAGGCATCAAAAGCAATGGATGCTCCACCGAGGTCGGCTATGTTTTCACCGAGCGTCAGCTGTCCATTTACTTTGATTCCATCTGCGACAGTGTACTCGTTAAATTGTTTAATGAGTACACTTGCTTTTTGGGCGAATTGTTCTGAGTCGCTACACGCCCACCATGTCTTTCTATTTCCTTTGCCGTCAAACTTTGACCCCTGGTCGTCAAAGCCGTGAGTAATCTCATGTCCTATAACAGAGCCCATTGCGCCATAGTTAAGCGCATCGTCTGCGTCAACAGAGAAGAACGGAGGCTGTAAAATAGAGGCAGGGAATACAATGTCATTCATTCCAAAACTATAGTAGGCATTTACCGTTTGTGGGCTCATAAACCACTCGCTTCTATCAACCGTTTTATGTAGACGGCGCATCTCACGTTTGTGCTCAAAGAGTGCTGAGCGTATTAAATTACCAAAGTAATCATCTGGAGTTATGGTAAGACCACGATAACTCTTCCATTTGTCAGGATAGCCGAGCTTACGATTTATTTGATGAAGTTTATTAAGTGCTTTTCTTTTTGTTGGTGCGCTCATCCAATCAAGATTTCTAATACGTGCTTCATACGCCTCAAATAAATCAGCAACTACTTCTTTTATTTTCTTTTTTGCTTGCTGACTAAAATGTTCTTTTACATAAAGCTCCCCCAAAAGTTCATCAAGATTGCCATTCACAGCACCGAGCGCCCTACGCCACAATGGTTTCATTTTTGTTACTCCAGAAAGAGCGGTTCCATAAAAAGCAAAGTTCTGTTTTTCAAACTTCGCAGTTAACGAGCTTGCCACTCCACCTACCAAATGCCACGTAAGATACGTTTTCCAGTCCTCTATGGATTCTCTTTCGAGCATCTTGCTTATAGCAGTAATGAATTTTGGTTGCATTACAACAATATTGCGAACTCCTTCAGCACCAATCTCTTTTAAAAAGATATCCCAATTTACAGATGGAGTGATACGCGAAAGAGAGGAAACACTCATCTTATGGTATGTCTTATCAACATCACGCAAGTCTTCTTTCATCATAGACACCTTCGCGATATTTGTCTCAATACGCATAATTATCTCACGGTCACTTTTCGCCTCATTTTTAGTTCTACCGGAAAGTATGAGAATTGCTTCAATATGTTTTTCATAAGCATTGCGCACACGAAGTGATTCTGCATCACTTTTCAAATAGTAGTCACGATCTGGCATACCGAGCCCACTTTGATAAATATGAAGGATATACTTTTCACTATTTTTCATATCTTGATCAACTCCGATTCCAAATGGACCACCACCACCGATTCTCTCTAGATGAGCAAAAGCTAGAATGAGCGATTGTACATCTTTGATTTTTTTAATGAGATCAAGAAATGGAGTAATGGGCTTCATACCAAGCTCGTTACGTCGCTTCATATCTAAGGCTGAAACATAAAAATCACGTACCATCTGACCAGCACTTCCAACTTTTAAGTTTTTCTTATCTTGTATATCGGCGATTAAAGCATGTAGCTTTTTCTCGGTATCGTAACGCAACATAAGGAAAGAGCCCCATCTAGATTCATGTTCTGGAATTGGATTTTTTTTCATCCAGTCGCCATTGGCGTAATGATAAAAATCATTTTGCGGTCGAATTTTAATGTCCATATCGCGAGTATCAATTCCCCACGAGTCTTTTTTATTTTTTGTCATATAACGATTATGCGGGTTCTATTTATTTCGTGCAAATATATAACTTTCTGCAATCTAATTCTAACTAAATATGTTGAACAAACAAAGGGGTCTGCAAACAAAGGGGTCAGACCCCTTTAATTCAGACCCCTTTAATTTGACCCCCTTTAATTACTATTTAGAAGGATTATGAATAGCTACTATTTTTGCAACAGCCTTGTTTTCTTTCATACGATTATAAAATGCCTCAATATGAGGAAACTTTTCAGTAAAGTCTTTGCCTAGAGAGGTAATGTACCAGCGTGAGACGGCAAATGCATAGGCATCTGCGATTGTGGGATAATCTGTCACAAGATAATTGTGCCCCTCAAGACCGACATTAAGATATGTTAATTCTTTCTCAACACGTTTCTTCGCAGCTTCTGTAACCGCTTCTAGCGATGCAGAATCTGTTTGAGTAGTGTAATTGTACGGAGAGTTTATAGGTCTAAATGCAGGGTGAAGGTCGCCTCCAACGTATGCAAGCCAATGATCAGTCTGATAAATATGCTCGGCAGACCCGTCACCTGTAAGATGTGCTTGTGGAAACTTTTGAGCAATCCAACGGAGTAGTGCATTATTTTGAGTCATTATATCTCCATCCGCATCCCGCATTGCTGGCACGGCTCCTTTTGGGTTGATTTTTAGGAATTCTTTATCATGTACGTCAGACTTAATCGCTTCATACTCTGCGCCTGCCCACTCAAGTGCAATGTGCTCAGACATAGAACAACTATTTGGGCTGTAATATAATTTAATCATGTTTGTTTGGTGTATGTATAAAAATTTCTTTAAGCTGAAAGTTCATTATACATCTTGTGTTTGTTTTGTTTAATTGTTCTTAATATATTAAGTTTTTATATGTTGTAATTTATTTTTTTATATTCACAATACGTGGTATCTTCATAATAATATGACTGTTAACGAGGTAAGAGAAAAATATCTGTCATTTTTTGAAAAGCGCGGACACGCGGTTATTCCATCTGCGCCGTTGGTGCCAGAAAATGACCCTACAACACTCTTTGTTTCTTCTGGGATGCAACCGTTGATACCGTATCTGCTTGGAGAAAAGCATCCAAAAGGTGACCGTTTAGTCAATTCTCAAATGTGTTTTCGGGCTGAAGATATAGAGGAGGTTGGTGACAACCGTCATACAACTTTTTTTGAAATGCTTGGTAACTGGTCTCTTGGTGATTATTTTAAAGAACAGCAACTACCTTGGGTGTTCGAGTTTCTAACGAGCAAAGAAGAAGGTCTCGGGCTTGACCCAAAAAATCTTTACGTAACAGTTTTTGGAGGTGATACAGAAAGTGGAATGAGCGCCGATACTGAGTCTGCAGAAATATGGAAGAAACTTTTTACAGAAAAAAGTATTGACGCAAAGCTTGTTGAACTTGGAACAGAAAAGCACGGTGGAGAACTAGGTATTCAAGACGGACGTATCTTTTCCTATGGTGCACAAAAAAATTGGTGGAGTCGTTCTGGTGTGCCTTCGCAAATGCCTGTTGGCGAGCCTGGTGGTCCTGATTCTGAAATTTTTTATGATTTCGGCACTCCGCACGATACTAAATTTGGCAAAGAGTGCCATCCAAACTGTGACTGTGGGCGTTTTGTTGAAATAGGGAACTCGGTTTTTATGCAATATATAAAAAAAGAAGGCGGTACTTTTGCTGAGTTGCCAAAGAAAAATGTAGACTTTGGCGGTGGTTTGGAACGTATGACCGCCGCAACAAACCACAATGCAGATATCTTTTCCATTGATGTATTTAATAGTGCAAGTACGAAAATTGCCGAAAAGGTTTACTTTTTTGATAAAGAAGAAAGTAGTGCAACGCAAAAACAAGAGATTGCAAGAGCATACATAGAATCTTTCAGAATAGTACTCGACCATATTCGTTCCGCTACATTTATGCTCGCTTCCAAAATTACACCAGACAAAACGGAACAAGGGTATGTGCTTCGGCGTTTACTTCGTCGATCTGTTATAAGGTCAAGACGAATTGGAGCTGGGGAAAATATTTTTGTAGATATCGCTCATATGTATGCAAAAGCCTATGAAAATGCTTATCCAATGCTGATACAAAATATTGAAAGTATTCAAAATGAATTACGAAAAGAAAACGAACAATTTGTTAAAACTCTCGGTAGTGCGATTAAAGAACTATGGAAACTCTTTAATAACAAGTCCAAAGATTTATCAGAAAAAATGAATGGTCAGATACTTTTTCATTTCTTTACAACCGAAGGATTCCCTGCGGAACTGATTCTAGAACAATACGATAGCTATCGTAAACAAGAAAAACTCCAACCACTAACTCAGTCAGAAACAAATTCTTTATTGGAAGATTTCGAAAAGAAAATGAAGGAACATCAAGCTCTGTCGCGCGAGGGCGCTGCACAGAAATTTAAAGGAGGGTTAGCCGACACAAGCGAAGAAACAACAGCATTGCATACTGCGACGCACCTTATGCTTGCTGGATTACGTAAGTATGTTGGTGAAAACGTACATCAAGCTGGTTCAAATATCACAGTAGAACGTACTCGTTTTGACTTTACAAATCCAGAAAAAGTATCTCGTGAGATTTTAGATAAAGTTGAAGATTATGTTAACGAAGCAATAAATAAAGACTGTGTAGTTACGGTAGAACAGGTTCCGAAAGAAACAGTCCGTGCTAAGGGTATAGAGGCAAGTTTTTGGGACAAGTATCCAGACGTTGTAAATGTCTATACGATTACTTCTGGTGATAGTGTAGTGTATTCACAAGAGTTATGTGGAGGTCCACACGTAAAAAATACTAAAGTTATGCATACAAACGGTAAGCGGTTTAAGATTTTGAAAGAAAGTGCAAGCTCTGCAGGTGTAAGGCGTATTAAAGCTTCTTTTGTATAACAATTATTTATTGAGCTGTGTGTTTAGTGCATAACAACACTTTCGTAGCGTATGTCATCGGGTTATACTTACAGATAAGTTAGCTATAATTAATTACGAAATACATAACCATTATGCGTAAAACTCTTGAAGACATAATTCCACCATCACGCCGCACTGTGAGTGACACTCATGCAGATATACAAGAAGTAAAAGAGCGCGTTACTAAAGCTCCACGTAGACACAGTACGAAAAGGCGGTTTGCATACACTCCGTCTATTGTGGCGGTTGTTGTAATACTTCTTGCGCTTGGTTTTTTGTTTATGTTTTCAAAATCTAGAATTGAAATAGACCCAATGACAGCTGGAGCAAACCTAACAGGAAGTTTTACAGCAAACGCATCAACTACGAGTGAGTTTCCTTATACAATCATAAACGCAGAGGATATTGCGTCACAAACTGTAAAAAGTGGAAAAGTTAGTGGTGTTAAACAAGTTGCAAATGGGGTTATAACGATATACAACACTCAAAAAAGATTTCAAAAACTTGTAGCTAAAACACGATTTAAAACAAAAAATGGTCTTGTATTTCGAATAAGTTCTTCTGTCGTTGTTCCTGCGGCTCATGGAGTGATACCAGGAGCTATTACAGCGAAAGTATATGCTGATAACCCAGGAGATAAGTACAACGTAGGTGCATCATACTTCTCTGTTCCTGGGCTTATACGTACTTCACTTTATAAAAAAGTATACGCACGCTCAAAGTCATCAATGTCTGGTGGTTTTGTTGGGTTGCGCGCACAAATTACTCCTGAAATTAAATCTTCAACCCGCACGAGATTGAGTGTTGCGATAGACACAGACCTTAAAAAAGCAATAAAAGCACAGACCCCTCCTGGCTATGTTCTTTTGAGTGGAGCAGCTACAACAACATATTCCGTATTACCTAATAAACAAGCTACAACCTCTGGCGAGGTTCTAATGCAGGAGCGCGGAACTATGACAGCTGTTATATTTCCAAAATCTGCCCTTGCCAAAGCAGTTGCAGGTGCTATTTCTGGAGCATATTCAGGACAGCCAGTGTCTTTGATTGGTACAAAGTCACTCATGCTAATTCCATCAAACGGTTTACCAAAAACAACTGATAAAACGTTCTATTTCACGCTTTCTGGTAGCACTACCGTTGTATGGTCTGTAACGCCAGAACGTATCGCTGCTGCTGTTGCTGGTAAAACACGAGACCAGGCTCGAGAAGTGCTTAATAGCTTCCCAGAGGTTAAACAAGGCTATATTGTGCTGCGTCCGTTCTGGAGAAATACACTTCCAGAAGACCCTTCGCAGATTTCTGTTGTCGTTAATAAGCCAGAAATTGGTCAACAGAATTGACGCGTTGAGCGTATACTGTTAGTATAGCTACTGCTTCACATGACAGAAGATAAAGAGATAAAAGATACAGTAACAGGCACGGTTGAAGAAGTGCTACCGAATTCATTATTTCGGGTTCGTGTTTCTGAAGACAATGAACTTATCTTGGCTTATCTTGCTGGCAAAATGAGATTGCATCACATTCGTGTGTTGGTTGGTGACGAGGTAGAACTTGTAACAGATCCATACGGTGGTCGTGCTCGTGTTGTGAGGCGTCTTACATAAAACATATGAAAGTACGAACATCTATTAAAAAACAACAACCAGGCGATATATTAGTTCGTCGTAATGGTCGTTTATATCGTATTAACAAACAAAACCCTCGTCGTAAGGCGCGTCAAGGTTAATTTTTATACTTACTTAAATTATGCGTATCTCAGGTATTACTCTTCCGGACAATAAACAGCTTGCATACACACTACCTCTTATATACGGTATTGGTCGTATTAGAGCTAAAGAAATACTGACAAAGGCTGGTATTGATTTTGAAAGAAAAGGTTCTGACCTTTCTTCAGAAGAAGAACAGAATCTAAGAACAATTTCTGAGTCATATATTATTGAGGGGGAGTTGCGTCGTGAAATCGGACAAAACATCAAACGACTAAAAGACATTCGTTCTATACGTGGCTTGCGCCATGAACGACGTCTTCCTGTCCGCGGAGGTCGAACAAAAACAAACTCTCGTACTGTGCGCGGAAACGTTCGTCGAACCATGGGTTCTGGTAAACGCACGCTTGAGAAAACCTAATCATTACGTATATCATTTTTTAATTTACTATGGGTAAGAAACGAATCATCAAAAAATCAGGCAGAGGGCTTGATCAAGGTAGAAAAGACCGCGCATTGTCGCGCGTTATCAAAAAACGCATTGACCGTGGTGTTCTTCATGTTGAAGCTACATTCAACAACACAAAAGCCGTGCTTACAGATGAGCGTGGAAACGCACTTGTGTCATCATCTGCTGGTGCTCTAGGTTTTTCTGGAGCACGAAAATCAACTCCGTACGCCGCAGCAAAAGTTGGAGAACTTCTTGGAGAAAGAGCAGTTCTCATTGGGCTAAAAGAAGCTTCTGTTGTGATTCGCGGAATTGGCCCTGGTCGTGAATCTACTTTGCGTGGATTTTCAAGCAAGGGTGTTCAAATTAAAAGTATCAAGGACGCAACGCCAGTACCACACAATGGCCCGCGTCCACCTAAACCACGTCGTGTATAGCTTATGAAAACTGGACCTCGTTACAAAATAGCAAAACGACTTGGTGCTAGTGTCTTTGAAAAGACGCAAACACAAAAGTTCGCAATTGCACAAGAGCGCAGCTCTAAAAACCGACGTCGCGGACGACGTCGCGGACCTAGCGATTTCGGTAAACAGCTTCTAGAAAAACAGAAAGTACGCGTAACATACGGTATTACTGAGAAGCAGTTTGGAAATTACATACAAAAAGCCGTATCAACACATGGTGTTGTTCCTGTTGACCTTCTTCATAGGCAGCTTGAGCTTCGTCTAGACAATGTTGCTTGGCGTTTAGGTCTAGTACCAACACGTCGTGCAGCTAGACAGTTGGTTGCTCATGGTCACTTAATGGTTAATGGTCATAGAACAACAGTACCGTCACGTCAGATTCGCGTTACAGACCGTATCGCAGTACGCGATAGAAGCAAAAAAAGCGTTCTATTTGAAGGATTTACTGAAAGGTTTATGGATAGAACACTTCCTGTTTGGCTTTCTTGGAATCCAAAAACTATGGAAGGAGGCGTGCAGGAATTGCCAACAAGGACATCTGCTGAGCCAGCCGGTGACCTGAGTGCTGTGCTTTCGTTCTATAGTCGCTAGTTTTATTTACAGTAATATTTGATTGAGTTATGGAATACCATATTACACTTCCGTCCAAGCCTAGAGTTGTTTCTGAAAATGAATCACAAGGCACTTATGAGATAGATGCACTATACCCAGGGTATGGTCATACACTAGGAAACTCGTTACGTCGCATAATACTTTCATCTCTGCATGGAGCTGCTATTACTTCTGTAAAGATTGAAGGAGCACCGCATGAGTTTGCAACACTTGAAGGTGTACACGAAACGGTTATGGAGATAATACTTAACCTTAAACGAGTACACTTTGTACTTCATGGTGATGATTCGCAAACAATAGCGATATCTGTTAAGGGTGGTAAATCAGTAACTGCTGGAGATTTTAATCTTCCATCACAAGTTGAGATTGTTAACCCTAAGCAACATATTGCAGACATTTCGGATAAAGTATCATTTGAACTAGAAGCTACAATAGAACGTGGTCTTGGATACGTTCCTCGCGAAGCTATCGCAAAGGAAAAAGTTGACATAGGTACAATTGCACTTGATGCAACGTTTACACCTATTAGACGAGTAAACTATGAAGTAGAGAACATGCGTGTTGGTGATCGTACTGACTTCAATAGACTGCATATTTTGATTGAAACAAATGGTGCAATAACACCTAAGAATGCTCTAGAACAATCAATTGAAATCATGATAAATCAATTGAAATCAATAATTGGTTTTCAAGAAGAGGAGTTGATTGCCCCTACTACTTCAGAAGAGGTTGCTGAAGTAGTTGCAGATACAAATACAAAAGAAACAGAAGAAAAAGACACTTCGAAAATGAAAGTAGATGATATGAACATATCTTCTCGTGTTGCTACCGCTTTGTCAGAGGCTGGTATACGTTCTGCTGCTGGCTTGGCGCGCAAAACACCAACTGTTCTAAAAGACATTGACGGCATTGGTGACAAGGCTGTTAAAGAGATTTCGTCGGCTCTCTCTGAAGTTGGTCTTTCTCTTAAGGGAGAATAAACTGGCGATAAACTAAGAAATAGAGTAAGGTATTTGAATTATGAGACATCACTACAAAGGCAGGTCATTGGGACGCCCAACAAATCAACGCAGAGCGTTACTTCGTTCGCTTGCGCGTTCACTTATAATCCATGAGAGGATTTCTACAACAGAGGCAAAAGCAAAAGAGCTTCGTCCATTTGTTGAAAGACTAATAACTTATGGAAAATCAGGAACTGTTGCTAGTCGACGTTTAGCAATATCACGCCTTGGAGGTGATGAGGATAGCGTAAAAAAACTATTCAGCTCGATTGCTCCACGTTACTCTGACAGAAACGGAGGATACACACGGATAGTTAAGCGTGCAAAAACGGCGGCAGACGGAAGGAAAACTGCGTATATTGCGCTTGTATAATAGTTATGGAAAAACCTATGGAAAAAAAAGAAATAGAAAACTATGTTATTGATGCGAGCGGACGTACGCTTGGGCGTGTTGCTAGTGAAGCAGCGTCTGTATTGCTTGGTAAAAAATCTGTTAACTTTGTTAAATACCAGGTTCTACCTGTTAGGGTTACTATTGAAAATGTGAAAAAGTTATGGCTTTCAGAGCGTCGTATCTCAGGCAAGGTGTATACTCACTATACTGGATACCCTGGAGGTCTTAGAGAGGTTTCTATGTCAGATGTTATCGAGAAAAAGGGTATATCTGAAGTTATAAGAAAAGCTGTTGACGGAATGATTCCACGCAACAAACTAAGAAAGGAGCGCATGAAGCGTCTTACTATTATTGATTAATTATGACTGATACTACACGTTACATTCCAGCTATAGGGCGCCGTAAAACAGCAACTGCAAGTGTTCGAATTACTCCAGCAAAAGAAACAACAGTTGTTGTTAATGGTAAAACTGTTGATGAGTATTTTAAAACAAAAGAACGCGCTCATGTTACAACAGAGCCTTTTATCGTAGCTGAAGATGCTGGTACTTTCAAAATAGAGGTACGTGTGTCTGGTGGTGGTATGAGTGCTCAAGCTGATGCTGTAAGGCACGGTATTGCGCGAGCATTGATTAAATCATCTGCTGAGCTACGTCCAGCTCTAAAAAAGGCAGGTCTTTTGACTAGAGACCCTCGTGCCGTAGAGCGCAAGAAACCAGGTCTTAAGAAAGCACGTAAAGCACCTCAATGGTCTAAACGATAATCTTTTCTTAAAGAAAACAAAATACCCGCCAGTTGGCGGGTATTTTGTTTTTGATGGTTTTAGTTCTTTAATCTTAATGATGTTAAGAACGTGTTTAGCTCGTCTCCTTTTAGGAGTCTGTGTGAACCACGTCTTAAAGACCTGAGTGATATGTTCATTATTCGTATACGTTCAAGATCAGAAACTTCGTTATGCATTGCAGATACCATGCGTCTTATTTGATGTTTTTTACCTTCAGATAACGTTATTGTAAAGGTTTTATCACCTCGAATTTTTACAGTACAAGGTCTTGTCTGTTCGTCTTCAATATCAACACCAGACTCCATGTGTGTCGCAAAAGAGTTGCGCAATTTTTCGCGGGTTTCAACCCTATACTCTTTGTCATGTTCATATATAGGATTTAATAATCTATCTGTAACACGTCCATCATTTGTTAAAATTATTAGCCCGTGTGAGTTTTTATCTAGTCTGCCAACAGGGAAGCTGTCATTAAGTTCTGGTGAGTTTTTAACAGCTTCTTTAATATCTTTTTCATCACCTTGAGGTGAGCTTGTTACAACACCAATCTGTTTGTTGTATGCAAAATATACATAGTCTTGCTTTTTATCAATTCCACGAACTTTAACAGTGTCGTTTTCGTTTACTGTATCACCATGATTTGCTTTTTTTCCGTTGATAAACACAAGATGTTTTTCAACGAGCTCATCTCCACCTCTACGTGTTGAGTAATTTGCAAAAGCAAGATATTTGTTAATTCTCATTGGAAACTCTGTGGGGTGCTTGTTATTGTTTTGGTTTTCTTTCATAGAATGTAAATAAGTTTTTCGACGTTAGTGACAATAATGTCACGAATTATACTTTTTGTCAAAGTAAACACCGCTAATTATTTAGCGGTGTTTACAATTCATAAAGTGTTTAGATACTCAGCTTTTACGTTGACGTAGCTTCGTTGGTTACGCATAGTTGTTTACATAACCACGCAAACAACACACCAGCAAACCAACCGTAAATGAACGCTTCAATAACTCCTATAACATATCCAACTAGAGTAAACGCAAACCCTGGATATGCCATTTGCAGAAGACTAAAGTGAAGTTCTTTTAGTGCTTGAGTAGGAAGAAGAACACCCCACGCTGTACAAGCAAGAAAAAATATAATAGATAGAATTCCTATTACATATCCTGTCTTGTTTATATTTAGATTTTCCATAAATGTATATTGGTTACTTAGTTAATGTTCACACGAACTTTCACAAGATCAATACTACACGTTTGTATAATAAATATATCTGATATTTATCTACTTCATAAATCATAGCATACGCAGTGTGTTGGAGACTTAACAATTTTGTCTTACATACAACTTGGTAGATGTATAAATATGTACGAAGTTTATATAGTCACACCTTCTTTCTAGAACATTTATTTTTTGACCACAATTATAAAATATACTGCCACACTACATATAGTAATATATTGCTATATAACACTAGGGTTATAGTATCCTTATCATTTGGAATAGGTGATACAAAAAAGTTGGTTGAGGTGGTGTTATGAATATCACAATAGTGAAGATGTACCATATATTAGTAACCAAACTTCAGTCATCTATGAAACTCATACTTTGTTGCAAACATCAAAATTAACATAACGATTACTATTGTCTAAGTATGTATCTTGAATACAAACTCTTACTATAGTGTAGAGATGAGTATAACTATTTCAAATGGTGTGTTTTTATATATACGAAGGATGTTTTTTGTTTAGTTTGTGTGAACAAACTCTTTATCATATCGAGCCAAGATATGTGCTTGGTCTGCTGACGCATTTTGTAAAGCTTTTTTATACGCTTTAGTCTTAATTTTTGAGTCCGCTTCTGCAAAGAAAGTATACACAGGACTTTTGTCGTTTTGTGTTTCTTTTTTATTTATTCCCAAATACTTTAGTAGAGCTTTCATAAGATATTGAATAATTCATCTTCAGAGTATCTTTTCTTTATATATCCGTCAATACTATTTATGTTAAATTCGAATTTATAATCTGTCATGTATGGTTTTGTGGCGCTTGGTACAGATAGTTGAACCAAATCAACCTTTATTTTATCTGTATAATTATTTTTTATTAAGTTAATGGTTTTGATTGATTCAAGGTATTGTTTTATAAAAGCTTTCTTTGGAATATTTCTACCTTCAATCTGTTCTCGTCTTCTTGTGAAATCCCATGCGATTTTCGGATCTTTATATACAAAATAAATTAACACCTTTCTATCTCTACTTAGCGCTCTGTCAATATTCTTTTTTGCTATATAATAATTACTTAAAGTTCCGTCAAGTAAAAAACTTTTATTATGTTTTTTGTTAAAACAATGGTCCACTAGAATTTCAACACCTTTGATTGTTGCTCTGTTAAATAATTCTGCTTTTCCTTCAATATACATTGGTAATTGTAGTCTAATTTCATCAGAGTCTATTCTTACAATCAATGTATTTTTTGATCCAAAAGTGTCTCTTATTAAACATCTTGAAAATTCTGTTTTACCGGCACCAGGTGCTCCAGCCATAAACACTGACACTCGCCCGGGTTTGTCGTCTACATATCTTCCAGCTATGGAATTAATTAATTCCTGTTTATTTTCTTTAATCCATATGTATGCATTATTACTAATTTGATCTTCTGTCATACTAGTAATATTAACATCTATTATGGTAGGTATATTTAAGATTAGATGTTATGAACACAAATAACATCAGGAATTAAAAAAACAGAATGAGATGTTTTTATTTTATGCTTTAGAATTATCTAAAGGTATGTTACCTATACTTTTCGTTAATTTGGAAATATTGAAATTACATCATACACACGATATTTACTTGAACTATATCTATTTTTTGACCACAATTATAAAATATACTGCCACACTACATATAGTAATATATTGCTATATAACACTAGGGTTATAGTATCCTTATCATTTGGAATAGGTGATACAAAAAAGTTGGTTGAGGTGGTGTCATGAATATCACAAACAATATATTTCTTTGACGTTTTGGATGTTTTCGTGCATATTTGTGTTATGAAAGAAGAAAAAGTAGAAAAAAAAGATGATATTGTTACAGAAGACAGTGTAGACCCTCAAGAGGGTGATGTGGATGTTGTAGAGGAAGAAGGTCGCATAGACAATAAGCTTACAAAAGTTAAAAAAGAGCTTGAAAAATGTCGTTCTGAAAAACAAGAATATCTTGATGGGTGGCAAAGAGCAAAAGCTGACTATGTTAATGCCTTAAAAAGGTTTAAAGATGAAAAACAAGGAGCTGCTGCTCTAGGAATAGTTAAGGCTGTAGAGTCTTTCTTACCTGTTATGGATTCTTTGGAAAGGGCACAAGGAGCTGGTGAATTATCTTCTGGTTTTAGTGCGATTGCAAAGCAGATAGAAAGCGCTTTTTTATCTCTTGGTGTGTTAGAGATATCTGCAGATATAAACGATGTCTTTGACCCGCAAAATCATGAAGCTCTTGGTCAAGACAAAACCGATGATGTTAAAAAAGACGGAACAATTTCATCAGTGTTAGAAAAAGGATGGAAAGTGCAAGAATTAGTTATAAGACCTGCTAAAATACGTATTTTTCACCACGAATAATACTTATCTTAATACTAGGTCTTGAAGCAAAGGGCGCAAGGGCATACAATAAGATGACTTGCTCCATTTGTTGGTAGCTTAAATTATTTAATAGAGATTATTTTTTTACAATATGGCAAAAATACTTGGTATTGACTTGGGTACAACTAACTCTGCAGTAGCAATAATGGAGGGTGGAGAACCGCGTGTTCTTGAGAATACAGAAGGTACTAGAACTACACCTTCGGTTGTTGCAATAGCAAAAAACAACGAACGTTTGATTGGTGCTTTGGCAAAACGCCAAGCTGTCACAAACCCTAAAAACACAATATATGGAATTAAGCGTTTTATGGGTCATCGTGTTTCTGATGCTGCAGTTAAAGCAGATAAAGGTGTTGTGCCTTACGAGATTAAATCAGACAAAGATGGTGGTGTTTTGGTTCACCTAGGAGAAAAAGACTATCGTCCAGAAGAAGTGTCTGCAATGATTCTTGGAAAACTTAAGGCGGATGCAGAAGCAAAGCTTGGAGAAAAAATCACAGAAGCAATTATTACTGTACCTGCTTATTTTGACGATGCACAAAGAAACGCAACAAAAGCTGCTGGTAAAATAGCCGGGCTTGATGTTAAAAGAATAATTAACGAACCTACAGCGGCAGCGCTTGCATATGGTTTTAACAAAAAGAAAGATGAAAAATTAGTAGTGTATGACTTTGGTGGTGGTACTTTTGACGTGTCAGTTCTTGAGGTTGGAGACGATGTTATAGAAGTTAAATCTACTGATGGAGATAGTCACATGGGTGGTAGAGACATTGACCAAAAAATTGTACGTCATCTTGCTAGTGAATTTAAAAAGGAAAGCGGTATCGACGTTACAAATGACCCACTAGCACTACAGAGACTGGATGAAGCTGCAGAAAAAGCAAAACAAGAGCTCTCAACATCTTCAGAAACAGAAGTAAATATACCTTTTGTTACTGTTGACGCAAACGGAACGCCTCAACACCTTTTGATGAAAATCACACGTGCAAAACTAGAGGAGCTTTCTGAAGAGTTTGTTGAAAAATCAATAGATATTACAAAAAGGGCTCTTGAAGCTGCTGGAATGTCAGCAAGTGACATCGATGAGATAGTTCTTGTTGGTGGACAGACACGTATGCCTAAAATACAAGAAGAAGTAAAGGCATTGTTTAACAAAGATCCGCATCTTGGTGTAAACCCAGACGAGGTTGTTGCAATGGGTGCTGCTATACAAGCTGGAATTCTACAAGGAGATGTAAAAGATATATTGCTTGTAGATGTTATACCTCTATCTTTGTCTATAGAAACAGCTGGAGGTGTTGCAACAAAATTGATTGACAGGAACACTGCCGTTCCAACGTCTCGTTCTCAAGTATTTTCTACGTATGCAGATAACCAAACATCTGTAGATATCCATGTAACACAAGGTGAGCGCGCAATGGCCACTGATAATAAGTCACTTGGTAGGTTTATGTTGGAAGGTATTCCACCAGCACCTCGCGGAATGCCACAAGTTGAGGTTAGTTTTGATGTTGACGCAAACGGTATCCTGACCGTAAAGGCAACAGAAAAAACTAGCGGGAAAGAACAATCTATTAGAATTGAAGGTTCAACAGGTCTTTCAGATGAGGATGTAGAAAAAATGAAGCAAGATGCAGAAGCGCATTCTGATGAAGACAAAAAACGAAAAGATTTGGTAGAAATTAAAAACACTGCTGATCAACTAGTTTATACAGCTGAGAAATCACTAAAAGATGCTGGTGATAAAGTAACAGAAGATATTAAAAAAGAGGTAACAGAAAATATCGAAGCTGTTAAAAAAGCGCAACCAAATGATGATATAGAGGCTCTTAAATCTGCAACAGAAACTCTATCAGCATCGCTATCAAAAATAGGTGAAGCAATGATGAAAGAGCAGAAAAATAATGATGCAAAAAAAGACGATAAGTCCGATGATAAAAAAGAATCAGATATACCGTCTACTGATGCAGAGTTTAAAGAATCAAAAGAAGAATCAAAAGAAGACCTTAAAGACGCTAGTAGCGAAGATAAGTCGTAATAGAACAGCACTCTATAAGTAATTCAAAATACCCACTGACTATGGTCAGTGGGTATTTTGAATTTAAACAATGGGGTGTATAGTAGCTACATTATGACAAAAGATTACTATGCAATTTTAGGAATTGACAGAAAAGCATCGAAAGATGATATTAAAAAAGCGTTTCGTAAGCTTGCGCAAAAACACCACCCAGACAAAGGCGGGGAGGAGTCAAAATTCAAAGAAATAACAGAAGCATACTCAATACTGTCTGATGAGAAAAAACGTCGTGAATATGACTCATATGGGCGTACGTTTGCTGGTGGCGGCGGACAATCTGCTGGTGGTTTTGATTTTAATAACTTTGCTGGAGCGCAAGGTTCTCAATTTGGTGAGTTTGATTTTTCTGATATTTTTCAAGGTTTTAACGGTTTTGGCGGTCAACAACAACAAAGTACTCCTCGTGGACGAGATATCTCTATAGATATAGAAATATCATTTAAAGAGGCAATTCTTGGAACAAAACGGTCTGTTCTTATAGCGAAAGTAAGTACCTGCGATATTTGTAATGGAACAGGCGCAAAGAAAGGTACAAAAATGGACACATGTAGTACTTGTGGTGGCTCTGGACGTGTTCATGAGACAAGGAATTCATTTCTAGGAACATTTGCTACAGTTCGTGAATGTTCGGCCTGTGATGGGGCTGGAAAAATTCCTAAAGAAAAATGCAACACATGTTCTGGTAACGGAGTTTTGAGAAAAGAAGAGGATATTTCGATAAAAGTTCCCGCAGGTATAGACAATGGCGAAATGATTCGTTTGCAAGGACAAGGTGAAGCTGTTAAACACGGAGCGTCTGGAGATTTGTATGTGAAGGTGCATATTAAACAGCACTCTGTATTTCACAAAGAAGGAATGAATCTCGTTATGAATCTACCTATTAAAATAACCGATGCTCTAATCGGCACAAAAATAAACGTAACATTAGTAGATGACAAGGTTATAGAAGTAAAAATACCACCATTGTCGCATGCAGAAGAAATGCTAAGAGTGAGAGGAAAGGGAGTTTCGAACGAGCGCGGACGAGGTGATTTACTTATTAAAGTAACAATCGCACTTCCTAGGAAACTGTCTTCTCGTGCAAAAAAAGCAATCAACGAATTGAAGGGTGAAGGTTTGTAAAAAAAACTTTAGTGCATTTACACATAAAGTAAGAACAAAAAGTGTAATCTTTGGTATATTGAATATATAGATTAACTCTACAATTCAACGATTTTATATTGTAGTTAATAAATAAAATGAACCAAACACAAATAATTGCACAAGCACAAACAATACTAAATCATGTTTTGTCTAATCTTCCTTCATTTACTGGAGATTTTTTGGTTATTTTCGTTCTTGTTGGTTTTTTGTTTTTATTTGCAAGATATACTGGGCGTGGTCAGTTTGTAGCTTTGATAATATCCTTGTATTCAGGGTACGCTATGTACAGTATATTTCCTTTTATGGGGTATTTGCCTAGTGCACCTGCTATAACGGCTCTAGCGTCAGATTTGGCTGTATACGGAGTTCTGAGCGGTATTGCATACGTTATTTTACGTAGAATTGTTGTGTCTGATTTTCTGTCTATTGGCATAATAGGTGTCGCTATATTGTCAGTGCTTGGAGCGGGGCTTTTAATGTCATTAGCATATAACGTATTTCCCGTACAGAATGTATATACATTTACGCCAGCTGTTGACTTGTTGTTTGCACCAAAAGAATACTTCTTTTGGTGGTTTGTTGCTCCCTTAATAGGACTTTTCGTTTTTGCGAGATAGTTAAATTACTCTGAAGATATCTGGTATACTCCTAACAATGAACACAGCACACGAATTAGAGGAACGCGGTCTTGTGTCGCAAAAAAGCGCAAATCTTTCTGATATTTTTTCAAAAAAACGAACGGTATATCTTGGAATTGACCCAACGTCGGACTCTATGCAAGTCGGTAATCTTGCTGTTGTTCTTTTGATGAAACGTATAGGTCTTTCTGGTCATAATCTTATATTTCTTGTTGGTGGTGCAACTGGAATGATTGGCGACCCAAAAGAAAAAACAGAACGTACACTACTTGATTTAAATATTGTAAAAAACAACTCGAATGCTTTGAAAAAACAAATCAAAAACATTCTTGGTGACACTAAGTTTAAAATGGTAGACAATGCAAAATGGTTACTAAAAGTTCCGTTAATTGAGTTTCTTCGTGATATAGGTAAGCACTTTACTGTGAATGATTTGATTAAACGAGACGTAATACGTAAAAGACTGGATTCTTCTGGTGATAGTATTTCTTATACAGAGTTTACATATCCTCTTTTACAGGGTTATGATTTCTTAACTTTGTATAAAGAGTACGGCTGTACTGTGCAGATTGCTGGAGCAGACCAGTGGACAAACGCTTTGTCTGGCGTCGATTTAATAAGACGCAAAGCTGCTAGTGAAGCGTTTGTTGTGACAGCTCCTCTTGTTACAGACTCTTCTGGTAAAAAGTTCGGCAAAAGTGAAGGAAATGCTATATGGCTTGACCCGAAAAAAACATCACCATTTAAGTTTTATCAGTTTTGGGTAACACTACCAGATGATGGTCTAGAAACTTATTTTAGGTTTTATACGTTTATGTCATTAAAAGAGGTTGATGCATTAATGGAAACTCATAAAAAAGACCCATCAAAACGCATTGCACAAACAGAACTTGCTAAACGTGTTACAGCTATTGTTCACGGAGAAGATGCTGCAACATCGTCTGCGGTTGCATCTGAAGTCTTGTTTGGTGGAGCTCCGCTTGTAACTATTTCAAAAAAAGCGAGGTCTGTCGTGCTAAGTGAGGCACTAACGATTACTGTTTCTGTAGGAACATCAATAACAAACGCACTAACAGAAAGTGGGCTTGTCTCATCAAAAGGTGAGGTCAGAAGACTAATTGGCGGAAAAGGAGTCTCTTTAAATGGTCATATAGTTGAGGTAGACAGACAGCTAACAAATAGTGATTTTGTGGACAATCTAGCGTTTGTTAGAAAGGGTAAACACAGTGTGTTGGTTCTTATTTTGAAATAATTGATATATCGGATATACTCGCATGTATTGCGTCGGTGGCAGAGTGGTCAATTGCAATTGGCTGTAAACCAATCGGCTTCGGCCTACGAAGGTTCGAATCCTTCTCGGCGCACAAGATAACACCACTTTTAACTACGTTTAAAGTGGTGTTATTGGTTTGTGTACGGTATTTGCGCTTTCTGTCTGGTGTGTTATTTTCATTATAAATAGAGTTCTTTTGTGAAAGGGGTTATCATGAAAAATGGAGATATCGTTGTAATAACATTTTGTTTCGGCAGCGACAACGATGTGATAGAGACAAACATCGATGGCACTGAAAAAAAAGAGGTGAAGATTCTATTGTCCAGGTTGCTGCTGGAATATGATTTTGGAAAAGAATACGGTGTCGTGAATGCTCGCGATTCTGTATTTGAAATCATAATTTCAGTACTTAACGGAAATACTTTTTCCGTTAAAAGTAATGTTGGAAACTCCAAATTACTGAGAGGTATAATTAAAGATGTGCTTTTCAGATTGGATAGAATTCCAATAGAAAAGTTATGAAAGTAAAAGAACTTTTTAAACGCTCTCTTAAAAAAGAGCGTTTAATTTATATACATATAACAACAAAAAAACAGCCATTTTGTGTATGTTGAATTTGCTCGTAGCTTAGTAGGTATAACACCTCTTTTGACAAAATCAAAAGAGGTGTTATTGTCTTTTGTAGGTAAGTTAACCGTCGTGGGAGAAAGAAGTATGTTTAGATATCTGTGTTTAGTGGTAAGTGTTACTGCGGTATGCGCAGCAACAATTCTTCTTATCGTTGCTATGTATACTATTAAGCAAGTATACATAGTTAAACATTTTTTTATGTCTGAGTGAGTGTAACTAAACGAGCTTACACAAGCTCTAAACACCCTTTTAGCAGAGGGTGTTTTATTTTATTGTTTATAGGTTTGCTGCTGTGTGCTATCGTATTCATTATGAATGAAGACATGAGTGTAAGTAAACCATCATTGCTTTCAGGTATTAAACCAACTGGAGATTTACATATCGGAAACTATTTTGGTGCAATGCGTCAACAAGTAGAACTATTTGAAAAAGGAGAGTATGAGTGTTTTATAATGGTTGCAGATTATCATGCGTTAAATACAATACATGACGCAACAGAAATGCAAAAACGAATACATGAGCTCGTTGTAGGTTATATATCAATTGGACTTAATCCAGATAAGGTAACTATATTTAAACAATCAGATGTTCCAGCACACACTGAACTTGCTTGGATTTTTGACACAATTACAACAATGCCATATTTGAGAAGGGCACACGCATTCAAAGATGCAGAATCTAAAAACAAAGAAATAAATGTAGGTACTTTTAACTATCCGATGCTTATGGCTGCAGATATATTGCTTTATGATTCTGTAATTGTACCTGTCGGGCAAGACCAAAAACAGCACATTGAAATTACACGAGACACTGCTGAAAAATTTAACCATACATTTAGTACAGATATATTTAAGTTACCCGAACCTTACATAATGCCGAATGTTGCAACTGTACTTGGTACAGACGGTAGAAAAATGAGTAAAAGTTATGGAAATACAATACCAATGTTTGCCACAAGTGAAGAATTAAAAAAGAAGGTCATGAGTATCGTTACGGATTCTTCTGATGGAATACCAGAAAATGTATATTCTATACATAAGCTAATTAGGAGTGAGTCTGAAATAGCTCCGTTTTATGAAAACAATAAAGGGAAATATAAAATCTTGAAAGAAGCGTTGTTTTCTGATCTAGACGCTTATTTAATTCCAATGCGTGATAAGTTTAATTCAATTAAAAATAATTACGAACTTGTTGATAAAATAATTTCAAACGGTGGAAAAAAAGCAAGGTCTGTAACAGAAGCTAAAATGCTTTCTGTAAAAAAGGCGATAGGAGTTATTGGAAATTAACAGTAATTATATATTTTATTATGTTGCAATTTCTGATATTTAATACAATTTGTGTTATTTTATAATCTATATGGAAAGAATACTCATAAATAAATTATCTGAACACATTGGAGAAACTGTCAGCATTTCTGGTTCTGTAGATGTACGTCGTGATCAAGGAAAAATGGTATTTTTTGATTTTCGCGACCGTTCAGGAAAAGTGCAGGGGGTTGTACTACCTAAATCAGACGCCCTAAATGTTGCAAAAGAAACTAGAAATGAGTTTGTTGTTCGTGTTGAAGGTATTGTGAACAAACGTCCAGAAAAAAATATCCAGCAAGATAAGTTAAATGGTGATATTGAATTGGAAGTCTTGTCTATAGAAGTTCTGGGTAGTGCACACGCCCTTCCGTTTGATACAGATGCTGATATTAACCTAGATACATTACTTGATTACAGACCTATTACTGTTCGTCGCGACAGAGAACGCGAAGTTTTCAAAGCTCAGCATGTAATAATAGCGGCATTTCGTGAATACTTAAGTGACAATGATTTTACAGAGTTTCAGGCACCAAAACTTGTTGGTGATGATGCAGAGGGTGGTGCCGGTGTGTTTAAACTTGAGTATTTCAAAGACCGAAGCGCGTATCTTGCAACATCTCCACAGTTGTATAAACAAATGATGGTGGGCGCTTTTGAAAGAGTCTATACAACAGGTCCTCAGTTTCGTGCAGAAAAACACTCAACAACAAGACACTTAAATGAGATATCAATGTTGGATTTTGAGCTTGGTTTTATAGAGGATTATACAGATGTAATGCACGTTACAGAAGGCGTGCTAAAACATATAACAAAACGAATTACAGAAAAAATGCCTGATTCTGTAAAAAACATCTTAGTTCCTGAAAAGTTTCCAGTACTTACACTGCAACAAGCACAGGAAATACTTGGTGTTCCTAATGAACCAGATTTGGAACCAGAACATGAGCGGAAATTATCCGAATGGGCAGCAAAAGAAAAAGGTAGTGACTTTGTTTTTGTAACTCACTATCCAGTATCTAAACGTCCTTTCTATACAATGGAGGATGAAAACAGCAAAGGGCTCACAAAAAGTTTTGATTTGATATTCCGAGGTGTCGAAATACTTTCTGGTGGACAAAGAGTGCATGAATACAACGCACTTGTTGAAAACATGATCTCAAAAGGTCTTGACCCCGAAAAGTTTGCGTTTTACTTAATGGCATTTAAGTATGGAATGCCACCTCATGGAGGTATCGGAATGGGTTTGGAACGACTAACTCAAAAGTATCTTGGTCTTGATAACGTAAAAGAAGCAACCTTGTTCCCAAGAGATATGAATCGTATAGATGTTCTTTTATCTAGCTCTATTCCAGATGAATCAGATAACATTGATTAACACAGATTTTCATATAGAAACTGATGCGTATCAGGGGCCTTTTAATCTTGTCCTAGATTTAATTGAGAAACGTAAATTGTTAGTTAGTGATTTGTCACTGGCAACAATTACAGATGGTTTTATAGAACACGTACGCAAACAAGACACGTTTCCTGTAGAAGAGACTGCGTATTTTATCGGTATAGCAGCTACTTTGATTTTAATAAAATCAAAGTCTCTTATCCCAGAGCTTGTGCTTACCGACGAAGAGTTTGATGATGTTAAGGAGTTAAAAACAAGACTAGAATTGTATGAAAAAATACGAAATATTTCAAAGGTTTTAAAAGATAGTTTTGGTAATGTTGTTTTGGTAAATAGAGGTTATAAACAACCAGAAGTAATTTTCACACCAAGTAATGATTTAACTTCTGATAACGTGCTAAATGCAGTTGCAAATATGCTGTTTCTGCGTAATGACACAAAAGAAAAACTTTCAGAAGTTCGCGTTAAACCTGTTATATCAATAGAAGAAATGATGGAAACTCTTGCAAAACGCGTACGAAATTCATTGTCCACATCATTTAATGATTTTTCTGGATATGGAAAAGAAGAAAAAATAAATGTAGTAGTATCATTTTTAGCGCTTCTCGAGCTAGTTAAACAGGGCGCTGTAGAAGTCTCTCAATATGATAATTTTGATGATATTCATATATCAAACAATACTGTGTCTTTACCTAACTATGGTATTTGAGAAGTGTCTTTATAAAAACAATATTAAACGTAGGTTATCCCCACACACACAACACAACAAACTAAACAGGTATATACTAAAGACATCAAATAACCGTTATGTTACACACACACACATTACCTACACTTAGTTGTCTAACTAACCACACAACACAAACCAAACAAACTACATTGTCTTTTACAAAAGACAATGTAGTTTGTTCTTCCAAACCTAACCAAACTCACATATGCCAGTAGGGATAGCCTTTAGAGGTATGATGTCTGGTCCAGTACCAACTGGTTTGTGGACGTTTGGTTATAATAACTACGGACAGCTCGGAGACGGAACCGTCGTATACAAATCTTCTCCAATTCAAGTAGGAACACTAACGACGTGGTATACGACTGGTGGTGGTTATACACATACTCTATCTATAAAAACAGATAGAACACTCTGGTCATGGGGTCGAAATGCTAACGGACAACTCGGCGATGGAACAGTAGTAGACAAATCTTCTCCAATTCAAGTAGGAACTTTAACGGGTTGGGGTAAAGTCGCGGGTGGTGGTTATAGCACTGTAGCGCTCAAAACAAACGGAACACTCTGGACATTTGGTTACAATAACTATGGACAGCTCGGCGATGGAACAACAGTGTCTAAATCTTCTCCAATCCAAGTTGGGGTACTCACAACATGGTCTAAGGTTTTTTCTGGTCACAGTCACATAGTTGCACTCAAAACAGATGGAACACTATGGGTGTGGGGATTAAATAACTATGGACAGCTCGGCGATGGAACAACAGTGTCTAAATCTTCTCCAATCCAAGTTGGAACGCTGACAGATTGGGTTGATATTGCTGCTGGTGGTTATCATATAATAGCCACAAAAACAGACGGAACACTCTGGGCGTGGGGATATAATGCCAACGGACAACTCGGAGACGGAACGGTAGTAAACAAATCATCACCAATCCAAATTGGAACTTTAACAGATTGGTCAAGTGTTGCCGCTGGGTATATCCATACGGCTTCAATTAAGAATGATGGTACCCTTTGGACGTTTGGTTATAATTACTATGGATCAATAGGTGACGGTACGACGGTATATAAATCCTCACCAATTCAAGTAGGAACACTCACAACATGGAGTTCTGTTGGTTGTGGTGTGTATCATACAGCAGCAACAAAAACAGACGGAACACTCTGGACGTGGGGTCAAAATACCAAAGCACAACTCGGCGATGGAACAACAGTAAACAAATCCTCACCAATTCAAGTAGGAACACTCACAACATGGAGTTCAGTTTTTACCGGTTTTTACCATACCTTAGCACTAAGGAAATAAGGTCTTATAAAAAACAAGACCTGCAGATGCCGAAGGTATCTGCAGGTCTTGTGGTTTGTGTAACTTTTTGATTTTAATACGGTAGGTGAAAGGTGTTGAGTTAAAAGACTGTTGTGTGTAGTTTGTATTTTGTTTCGTAGTCATTTTACGCTTTGGCGTTCTCGCGGTATTCTATATAGTATGTTAACCCCTTCAGCAGCTTTAGAGGCTTTATTGTTTACTTCTGGTGAACCAATAAACAAAAACAGATTGTCAGAGCTACTTGAAGTACATGTTTCAAAGATTGACGGTATTATCGAGAGTTTAAAAACAGAATTGTCTAACCGTGGTTTGGCACTTGTTGAGACAAGTGGTTATGTTGAGCTTAGAACATCTGCCGAATCATCAAAATACACTGAAAAACTAAGAAAAAATGATTTAACTCGGGACCTTGGAAAAGCTGGTCTTGAGGTATTGTCTATTATTTTATATAAAAATGGAGCTACTCGTTCTGACATTGATTTTGTTCGTGGTGTAAACTCGTTAGCTGCGTTACGTTCCTTGCTTATGCGAGGTCTTATAGAGACCATTTCAGATTCGTCTGATAAACGAAAATTACACTACATAGCAACTACTGACGCTTTGGCTCATTTAGGTGTAACAAAAGCTGAAGATCTTCCACAATATGAAGAAATGTCGTTTTCTTTAAAAAAATCTAACGATGAGTTAGTAGATAACAGTGCTGTATAAATATGAATATGTCAGACCTAAGTTCTTTCGCTCGTAATAACAGAATTAAACGAGAAACAGGTATAGCTATTTTAATAAGTTCTCTTATTCTTGGTGCTTTATTCTTTGTTCCTGTAGGTAAAATAATAAACACAAAAGAAAATGCACCAATTGTTGCGACAAAGCCTATTAAAAGTTCATTTACGGATATTAAAATAAACGCAAAATCTGCGATTGTATACGACCTTGCAACGCGTAAAGTCATATATGCAAAAAATGCCTATAAACAATTACCGTTAGCGTCGATAACAAAATTACTAACCACATACTCAGCAGTAAAAGAGCTTGGAGCTAAAGCGCCGATAACAATAACGCAAAGTGATATAGCAACAGAAGGAAACAGTGGGCTTTCTTCAGGAGAGACGTTTCGTCTTGATGATTTGGCAAGAATAACACTAACAGCATCTTTAAATGATGGTGCAGTTGCACTTGCTAGAGTATCTTCAAAGCGCGCAAGTACAACAACTTCTAACTTACTTGCATCTGCAGCGTCAGCAATAGGTCTTTCACAGACGTATGCAATTAATGGTAGTGGTTTAGATTTTAGTAAAACAATATCTGGTGGTTATGGTTCAGCTCATGATGTAGCTGTTCTTGCGGGCGCCCTAATAAAAGAAGCTCCATATATTACAGAAGCGACAACGCATTTGAAAATAACAGCAACGTCTACTTCTGGAGTGGTTCATACACGAGAAAATACAAACCGACAAGTTGGTAAAACTTATGGCATACTTTTGTCAAAAACTGGATATACAGATTTGGCTGGTGGTAACTTGGTTGTTGTTTTTGATGCTTCAATTGAACATCCTATTGCTGTAGTTGTGCTTGGTTCAACAGAAAAAGAAAGGTTTACAGATGTAGACACGCTTATTTCTGCAACATTGTCCGAATTAACTAACCAAAAAAGTCTATGATTGGTGAAGCTGCAAGAGTACTAATACCTTCTGCGATTACTTTTGGTCTTGGTATAGCTCTAGCTCCTGTTTTGGCGCACTATTTATATAAGTTTCGTGCATGGAAAAAGGTAGGAGGAAAAGGAAAAGGTATAGGTGGTGGAGGAACTCCGATATTTGACTCTCTACATAAAGAACGCGAGGTATCAACACCAAGAATGGGTGGAATACTCATATGGTTAGCTACTTTTGTTGTGGCTCTAGGTTTGTTTGGTTTAGACGTATTGTTTGGAGGTATATTTCAAAAACTAGATTTCTTTAATCGAAGTCAAACATGGTTGCCTTTGTTTGCGCTTGCTGTTGGTGCTTTTGTTGGGTTGATAGATGACATTTTAGAGGTTACAAGAGGTGGGGGAGGTTTACGTCTGAGAACACGACTTTTAATTGTTGGTGCTATGGGTTTGTTTGCCGCATGGTGGTTCTACTACAAACTAGAAGTTTCCTCAATTGGTATTCCGTTTAATGGGCAGTTTGATTTACACTTATGGTTTATTCCATTCTTTGTGATAGTCACTTTACTTATTTATGCTGGAGGAACAATAGATGGAATAGACGGACTGTCTGGTGGTGTTTTCTCTATCATTTTTATGATTTATGCCGGAATGGCATTTATGCAAGGGCAAGTATCCCTTGCTGCATTTGCTGCAGCTGTAGCTGGTGCAATACTCGCATTTCTTTGGTTTAATATTCCACCAGCACGTTTTTATATGTCTGAAACTGGCAGTATGTCATTAACCTTAGCGCTATCGATTACAGCATTCTCAGCTGATTCTCTGGGTGGAGGAATAGGTATTGCTGTACTACCTATAATTGCATTTCCTCTAGTTGGTACTGTCGCAACTACATTGTTACAGGTGTTTTGGAAAAAGTTTTTTGGCAAAAAACTTTTTAAGGTTGCTCCAATACATCATCATTTTGAGGCTATTGGTTGGCCACCGTATAAAGTAACTATGAGATACTGGGTTATTACGATAATAGCTGGCGTACTTGGTTTATCTCTTGCGTTACTTGGCGCAACAAATTAACAAGTTTATGAATAAATTGTTAAACATTTTTTCAGGAGATAAGGTTTTCCTTACTATTGTAATAATTTTGTCTCTTGGGGGTGTAGCGATTTTTTCTTCAGCAACACTTGGTGCACTAGCTCGTGCAGATACAAACATAATACGGTCCGCTATTGTGCAAATAATATTTGGTCTTGGAGGTGGTATTGCAGCCTTTATTTTATTTAGAGTTACACCATTAAAATTGTTTAAAAAGCTGTCTCCTTGGTTTTTTATTGCATCACTTTTACTAACTATATCTGTTTTTATACCTGGGTTAGGTTCTCATGTTTATGGTGCTACTAGATGGCTTGATTTACGATTTATAACGGTTCAACCAGCGGAGTTTCTTAAGATAGGAGTTGTGTTTTTTGTTGCTTGGTATTTATCAAAAAACATAAAAAGATTGTCTAATTACAAATATGGATTAGTTCCGTTCATGATTATTGTAGGTGTACCTGCTTTAATCCTTTTACTTCAACCAAACACAAGTACTGTTCTTTTGATAGGAGTTACAAGTACTGTTATGTATTTTGCTGCTGGTGCGCCTTATAGAGATTTTGCAATACTTATTCTAACTGCTGCGATAGCTCTTGGAATAGTTTTACTTGTAAGACCTTATGCGCTCCAGAGATTTACGACTTTTCTAAACCCAGCGTCTGACCCGCAAGGTAGTGGGTACCAAATTAAACAATCATTAATCGCCATAGGTTCTGGCGAAATAACAGGACGTGGTTTTGGAGAGAGTGTACAAAAGTTTAATTATTTACCTGAACCAGACGGTGATTCTGTGTTCGCAGTATTTGCTGAAGAAGTTGGGTTCATTGGTTCTGTACTACTTGTTGGTCTGTTTTTATTTTTCGCAGCTAGAGGAATTACAATCGCAAGAGATGCACCGAGTTATTTTAGTGGGTTGGTTGCTTTAGGTTTTGCTTGGCTCATTACTTTTCAAGCGTTTGTAAATATGAACGCAATGCTTGGTTTAATACCGCTTACAGGACTTCCATTACCTTTTATAAGTCATGGTGGAACAGCCTTGCTTGTTGTGCTAGCAGAGTCTGGCTTTATACTAAACGTAGCGGCGCATAGAAAAGGTTTATAATGATATACTCATCAACATGAAAATAGTATTTACAGGTGGAGGTTCAGGTGGGCATTTTTATCCAATTATTGCTATATCTGAAGCATTACATGACATTGTTCGCGATGAATACTTAATTTCTCCGAAACTTTACTATATTGCACCGAACCCTTTTGATAAGCGTGCTTTATTTGAGAATGGCATAATTTTTCTCAGAAGCCCCGCTGGTAAGGTTCGTAGATATTTTTCGATACGTAATATTACAGATTTAATTCCTACGTTTATTGGTTTTGTGTGGTCGTTGGTTCAGTTAGTTCGCATATACCCAGATGTCCTTATTTCAAAAGGTGGTTATGCAAGTGTTCCAACAGTACTTGCTGCAAAAGTTCTTGGTATACCAATAATTATCCACGAATCAGACGCAAAGCCTGGTCGCGCAAACTTGTTTGCTGCTACATTCGCTAAGCGTATAGCAATATCTTTTGAAAGTGCACGAAAATATTTTCCAGAAAAAGTACAAGAGAGGATAGCTCGTACAGGTAGTCCTGTTAGAAAAATGCTTCTTGCACCAGCAAAAGAAGATGCTGGAAACCTGCTAGGAATAGATATATCAGTTCCAACTATATTTGTTATTGGGGGTTCACAAGGGTCAAAAAAAATAAACGAGGTCGTAATAGATTCAATTTCTGAATTAGTAGAATTTGCAAATGTTATACATCAAACAGGCGTGTCTAATTTTGAGAGCACTAAGATACTATCTAAAATTGCTCTTGAAAAAAGTCGCAATGGCGTCAGGTATCATCCGTTTGCATATCTAACTTCTGACTCAATGCATCAGGCTGGAGGTATTGCAGACCTTGTGGTTTCGCGAGCTGGTGCTGGAAGTATCGCAGAAATAGCTGCATGGAAACTTCCTGCAATATTGATTCCAATTCCAGAAAAGATAAGTCACGATCAAAAAATGAACGCCTATGAGTTTGCTCATACTGGTGCAGCAACTGTGATTGAAGAAGAAAATCTTACTCAGCATATGTTTGTGTCTGAGATTAGACGTATTATTACAAATAAAGACTTGTCTAAAAAAATGGGAGACGAGGGTGCTAAAATGTCAGACCCAGACGCTGCACGTGTTATAGCTAGGGCAGCATTGGAAATAGCTCTCTCACACGAATAATTAAAAAGTATAGAATACACATTTATATATGACAAAAATTAAAACACGTTTCGCCCCAAGTCCAACTGGTTTTTTGCATAGTGGTAACTATCGCACAGCCGTATTTTCTTATTTGTTTGCACGTCAAAGTGGTGGGGAATTCGTGTTACGTATCGAAGATACAGACAAGGCAAGATCAGAAAAAAAATACGAAGATTCAATATTAGAATCATTAAAATGGCTTGGTATTGATTGGGACGACCTGTCTCGCCAAAGTGAGCGTTCTGAAACACACAAAGAGTTGCTTCATAAACTTGTCGACAAAGGACTTGCGTACGTTTCAAAAGAAGAGGTTAAAAAAGAGGGAGATAGAAGTGAGGTTATACGTTTTAAAAATCCAGGTGGAGTTGTGTCATTTGTAGACGTTATACGTGGTGAAGTATCAATGGAAGTTGACGACTTAGGGGATTTTATAATTGCAAAAAGCTTTGACGAGCCTGTGTTTCATTTTGCTGTTGTTGTAGATGATTTTGATTCTGAGATTACACATGTAATAAGAGGAGAAGACCATATATCAAATACACCTCGCCAAATATTAATCCAACGCGCCCTTGGTTTTTCTACACCTAAGTATGCACATCTTCCGCTTATTTTGTCATCAGACAGAACAAAACTTTCAAAACGTAAAGGAGCGTTGCCATTAATGGAATACAAAAACATGGGTTTCTTGCCTGAAGCGATGTTAAATTACCTTGCGTTTCTTGGGTGGAATCCTGGAGATGAAAGAGAATATTTGTCTCGTGAGAATCTTATGAATGAATTTTTATTAGAGAAAGTACACAAAGCTGGTGCAATTTTTGATGAAACGAAACTTCTTTCTGTAAACCAACATTGGATGCGTAAACTTTCTGATAGTGACTATTTGTCTCGCGGAGGGTTGTCTGCGTTAAATCCTGAAAGATTAAATAAAATTGTTCCGCTCTTAAAAGAACGCGCACATACTTTTGTTGAAGCTAGAGAAATGCTAACAGGGGACTTGGCGTGCATTTTCCAACCAATTACACTTGAATTGAGTGAGCTCATATCTAAAGAGCCTGGTGATTCACAAGGCGTTACAACCAAACATTTGACAGAAGTATTAAAAATCATTGAAAACATACCAGATGACACAGATGATTTCCATGCAGATAACATAAAATCATTGATAATGCCTTATGCTAATGATGAGGGTAGAGGTGCTGTTCTGTGGCCGTTACGTTATGCGCTTTCTGGTGCTAAAAAATCACCAGACCCATTTATGCTTATTTCTATATTCGGTAAACAAGAGGCGATTGGGCGTATTAACAAAGCTCTTGCTATACTGAGCTGATGAGCTTAAGTGTTTCAAAATATATAATTGTACTACCAGTAGTAATAACAGTATTTGCTGGCGGTTTGTTTTCAGTTAATCATGTTTTTGCTGCAGAAACAGTAAAAACATTACAAACAAAGATAGAAGTGCGTAATGGTCAGATAAAATCTCTGCAAGACGAGATTGCTTCATATCAAAAACAGTTAAATGTACTTGGTACTAAAAAATCAACACTCAAATCAACACTTAGAGCTCTTTTGCTGTCAAGAAACAAATTAACAGCTGGTTTGTTACTAACGCAAAAGAATGTCGCAAATACTAATTCGAAACTAAACAGTCTGTCTGATAAAATTAAGACAACTCAATCTGTGATAGATTCAAACAAAAACACTATTGCCTCTTCTTTGCGTGCTATAAACCAAAATGACTCAACTCCTTATTTTGCAAGGATTCTTGCAGCTGATGGACTTACTGGTGCTTGGATTGCAGAAGACCAACTAACACAGCTTAATCAAGAACTTGGAAAAAGTGTAAAAGAACTTTCAAAAGCAAAAGATGACCTGTCATTGTCTCGCAAGAAAGTATCTACAACAATGACAAAGCTTGTATCGCTCAAGCGGAGTCTAGTTACAAAAAGAGTTTCTATTGATTTAAATACAAAGTCACACAAGACACTTCTTTATCAAACAAACAATAAAGAAAGTTTATATAGGAAGTTGATAACTAGAAAAAAAGCAGCAGAAATAGCTTTCGAGCGAGAGCTTAGTGATTTACAAAGCCAGCTTAAACTAATAGTGCACCCTGGATTACTTCCTGATGTTGGCAAGGGTGTGCTTGCGTGGCCGTTTTCATCTAGGTACATGGAAAACTGTACCAAAAGAACGAAAGTTTTTGGTAATATATATTGTATTACGCAGTACTTTGGTAATACTCCATTTGCTACTAAAAATGCACAGGTTTACAGCGGACATGGACATAATGGTATAGACATAGCCGCACCTATAGGAACGCCTCTTAGAGCGGCTCTTTCAGGTACTGTACTCGATACAGGAGATACTGATTTGTCTCATGACTCTCGTGGTAGACAGTGTTGGTCGTTTGGTAGATGGATTATGATTGCACATTCAAACGGTCTAAATACTATGTACTCTCATTTATCAAAAAGATATGTTACAAAAGGACAAAAAGTAAAAACTGGACAAATAATAGGGTATTCTGGAATGTCTGGTTATGCCACAGGCCCACATCTTCATTTTGGTGTATATGCTGCAGAAGGAACAAAAATAATGAGTTTCGGACAATTTAAAGGAATATCTGGTGGTAGATGTTCAAATGCAAAAATGCCGGTTGCAACTATAAAGGCATATCTAAACCCGTTATCATATCTAATACAATCTAGACAAAGCTCACATTCATTTACAAAATATAAATAACATTAGTTGATACTCATGTGCACTATTTAATTCTGAGATGTTTGGTTAGTCTATATAAGTAATAGAATGTTTTGCGCAAAAGATATATTGTGCGCACTTCTATATATTGTATACGTATATGGATAGGTAGACCCCTACTAGGTATAAGACATTTATTTTTACCAATGCAAACCTAAAAATGTTCTTAGTACAAAAACTAAACTAGTAGCTACCGTTCAGTATATTAGGATTATTTTTTCACAAAAGGTTACAGTCTAACTTAAATCAAAATAATTAAACTTATATACAAAATCTTTTTTGCAGTTACCACTTCCCTGTTTTATTAAAAAATCAGTTAATGAAATACGAGCTCGTCAAAGTTTTTTGCGATTATTGAAACTCTAAGTTGTCAATTTTCTAAACGCTTCTATTAATTTAAATAGTTTATTTGTTTGCAAGCACAAATACTTGTATCAGACTTATCAATGTACTAGCAACTCCTGTCCAGAAAGCATACATCTCTAAATTGGACATTAAACCACTTCTTTCAAGTAGTGTCTTTTTTGTATATCTATGTTTCTTTTTGTGTACAACCTTATGTTTAGTTAGTGTGTGAGTTTTCACATGAGTATGTACATCTTTTATTTTATCTTTTTTAGAAGTCGACATAATTATATATATAATACAATGAATAATAAAAAATCACATACTAATGTTGTTTAAATTGCTTAATTCTTTTTATTCTATATACTCGTAAACGGTATTGTGTTAGTCCTTTTTTGATAGGAGAAAGTTTTATGGTTTTATCGTCATGGCAAGACTATGTTTTTGCTGGTGGACAAATGTTGTTTGCCATAGCACTAACTCCATCACTGGTCTCCAAAAATAAACCAAGTAAGTGGACGAGCCTGACAACCTCAATAATACTTATGGTTTTTGGGTACACCTATTGGTCATTAAATATGACCTACAGTTCAACTGCTGCGATAATAGCGGCTATAATATGGGCTGTATTATACATACAAAAGATACGAGAATGATATTAACTAACAATTAAGCGTTACGCCGAATAGTAAAAACTAGTCGGTGTAATTTTTTTTACACAAAAGGATAATTTTAGACTTGTGTCGTATGCAGTGATATGTTTCAATTACGTTGTAGAAGCATAGTAACTATAATATGAACTACCTCATATATAAAAAAACCTTTCAAAAAAACCGTCTGGTTGAGGTTTTTCATAGAACTTCTACACACTGCTGCCCCTTTTTAATAAGGGGTATTTTTATTTTATATGCAACGACATTGTTGTACTTCTAATTGAGGTTGTGAATAAATTCACAACCTCAAACAGGAAGTTTGTACTTTGAAA
>CAYYQT010000005.1:36639-39265 GCA_964473795.1 uncultured Candidatus Saccharibacteria bacterium
AGAAAGGAGTTAGTGTCATGGTTAAAAAACCAGACAAAGACGAGAAGTTCGAGCAAACCCTGAAAGATTTTGCCAGAATATGGAACAACGCACGTTCCTATCCTGCAAACTACGATCTCGAAAGAGCCTTTGGATACAAAATTGGTAAAATACGAAAAAAAACACACAAGTACAGGAAATACTGTACTGAAAATCCAAAAAAGCATATGCCAGAACTTATTTGGCGAAAAAGTGTGACTGGGGGCGTCATTCCAGTTCCGGAAGGCGTCATAAGACAATTAGACCCTTTTCGTGTTGATATCAAAAAACTCAAAGATGCGAAAGGGGTTGTTGTTGTAGCGGCACAATTTGGCGCTGCGCTTAACAAATCGTTTTGGGAGAGCTTGAAACAGTACGTTGAGTTTCGTGGATATATGCTTGTCGTAATGCCGATTAAGTATGGTCCAATAAAAACCTCAAACGAAAACGGTGTACGCAAGTTGACATCCCTTTTCCCTGAAGAACTTAAGGGGTATATGATTTTTGACGATGTTTCGTTATGTCACGGGTCATTGAACCTTAACACCGCAAGAATGCGGCCAACACTTGTTCGGTTTTTAACAGATCAAGTGTGTCTTATGGGCGGACAGGTGTCACAGATATTTGCAGCACCGAAACTTGAGCTTGAACATCGTCCGAGAATCGGACATTCATTACCTAAGGCGATTATGACAACGGGTTCCGTTACTTACCCGAATTATTCTGTTGACAATCTTGGACAACAAGACAGAACTGGTGAAATAGCTGTTTCTGAGCATACCTTCTCGGCAATTGTTGTTGAGTTCTCTAAAAAACTGTTTCATTTTCGTCAACTTCACGCAAACAAACGCGGTGAATTTTATGATATTGATTACAGTAATGGAGGAGCTTTGTTTTTTACATCAACAGGCGTAGAAAGACGTCCTGATGATGTCGACAGCATTGTGCTCGGTGATTGGCATACCGGTAAAACGTGTCCAGTTGTGCGTAAAACAACCTTTGGAAAAGGTGGTTTAGTTAAAACCACAAAACCAAACAACATTGTAATTCATGACTTTGTTGATTGTGATTCTGTTTCTCATTGGGAGAAAAATCAATCTGCAAGACGTGCGTTCAAGGCACCGCTTGGTTGGGATTCTTTAGAAAAAGAACTTCAAGCAGCTGTGAAAGAACTTGAATGGATGCATTCCAAAACACAGGCAAAGTTACACATCATTGCGAGCAATCACAACGAATATGTAACTGAATATATAGAAACAATGCGTTGGGTTAAAGATGACGCAAATCTCGATGTTGGAGCAAGACTTTATACCGTTATGGTAGAAGACCTTAAAAAAAGAGCTCCAGTAAAAGTGCAAGCAAAGCCTATTGACCCTGTTGTGTGGTGGTTCAGAACTTATACGCCATTTGCAAAGTCATATGAACGGCAAGATGCACTGGTGTTACCGAAAGGAATGGGTAAAAAAGGAATCTTATGTTCCCTTCATGGTGATAAAGGAATTCGTGGTGGACGTACACGAAGTACTGCTGAATTTCAAAAAATTAACCAACGCACAACACTTGGTCATAACCATTCGGCGATAATACAAGGCTCTGTATGGCGAGTGGGAACAAGCACTCCGCGAATGCAATTCTATGTTGAAGTGCCTGAAACAAACTGGACTAATACTCATCTTGTGATATTTGCTAACGGTCAACGTCAGTTAGTAAGTATTGTAAAAGGAGGTTGGTATGGATGTAAGTAATGTAGTTGTTGCGTTCGCCTCTCAGTTTGTGTTTGTTTTTCTTCTTGGATTGCAAACAGCAAACATACGAGACCGTGAATACAAACTCGTGTTTCTTGTGTCAGTATCAATCGGCATCGCAGAGCTTGGGGTTATGGCAAGTGTTATAAAGACTGTCATTACAACATCAAGTTCAACTCCCGTATATATCGCCTTTGTTTTTGGCGGTGCATTTGGGGTTTCTAGTGCCCTTTGGTTTTCAGACTGGTTAAACAAAAGGAGAACCAGAAAATGAAAAAAACCAAACAACATACCAATGTCGTTGCATTGGAAGAAAAACACAACAAACAAAGACACAGCAAATCGAAAAATGTTGTGCCTCTGTTTATGAAAAATACAGCAAAGCAATCGAGAAGGAAACTCTATCTTGCAAGTCCGTTATTTTCGCTTGCGGAGCAAGAATTCAACAGAATGCTTTGTTCTGAATTGACTCGACTTGGTTACGAAGTTTTTCTTCCGCAAAAATTCTGTGCGAAGATTTCTTCTTTGAGAAGGATTGCAAAACAATGCAAGCTTCATCTTGATTGGACTGATGTTGTTGTTGTAAACCTTGATGGAGCAGACTCAGATTCCGGTACGTCCTTTGAAGCCGGGATGGTATACAACATTAAAAAAACAGTTGGTTTCAGAACTGATTTTCGTCAAAGCGGAGATGACTCTGACACCGGCAGTAACGTTATGTTTCGATTACTTGAAACCGTGGTGCTTTATCATGGTGACAGTGTAAGCGAACTCGCTGAATTAATAGATTCAGCACTTAGGTAACAACAAGCTATTTTTCTGCTTGTACACACGGGGAATATAATAAGAAACCCGTTTTGTTC
>CAYYQT010000005.1:39365-42070 GCA_964473795.1 uncultured Candidatus Saccharibacteria bacterium
TAATATACTTTTGTGTATTATCCTCCTTACGAGAACTACAAACATTTTGTTGCGGTTCTCGACATGGAGTTCTTTACATTTTTCTTTAATCAGAGGAGATGGAAATGAGTGATTATACAAAATCTCAAAAGAAAAAAATAGAAAGAAAGAAAATGTTTAGAGAGGTTGAAATATTTTTTAAAAGCAGAATGCAAATAAAAAAATTGTCTAAAAATCAGACTAAACAGCTAAAGAAGCTGATCAAGTCTGTACAAAAAGACGGGGAGAATAGCATAAATGAAAATTAAACTTTCGGGGGTAAGAAAAATAATCTTATCCCCTATTCAGAGCCTGTGATTTAAAAATCGTTGTCTGTGAATATGAACGGATACTGTTTATACGTTAAAAGAACACATTACTTTATCAAAGATACCAACAACCTTATAAAAGTTACAAGAACACCAAGTATTCCTGTTAGAACAGCATATAATTGTAGTTGTTTTATTTGAACTTTCGTTCTGTGTTTCTTTTTTGTGTTAGACATTTTTTGTATGCACAATTAACATATGGTTGCTGTCTTTTTAATATACGCAACAGCCTCTTCTACAGTATCTGATACGTGATATAACTCAACGTCTTTTTCGCTAATAGTTTTGAACTTTTTTACTAAAGTCTTGTCTATAAACTCTAGTAAAGGATTCCAGTACTCAGAATCATAAAGTACAATGGGTATCTTTCTTATTTTACCTGTTTGAACTAATGTTACTATCTCAAAAAACTCATCTAACGTCCCAAAACCACCAGGAAAAAATATGTATACTTCAGACGCAAAAGTAAGCATTACTTTTCGTACGAAAAAATGATCAAACTCGAATTTTTCTGTTAAAAAGCCGTTTTCTTTTTGTTCATTTGGGAGTCTTACATTTAAACCAACAGATGCACCTCCAGCATCATAAGCACCTTTGTTTGCTGCTTGCATTATTCCAGCACTACCGCCAGTTATTACTGCATAGCCTTCTTTTGCCAGCTCAGCAGCAAGACTTGTTGCTGCCTTGTACACATTAGAATCAAGCGTTGCTCGTGCTGAACCAAAAAAAGTAACGGCAAGTGTGTATCTTCGAATTATATCAAAACCTTCAACAAGCTCGGACATTATTTTGAACACTCTCCATGACTCAACGTGGTTTGGTTTGCAAATCAAAGGTTCTGCATACTCAGGAACACTTGTGTGCCCTTCTTCTATTGCTTGAGTTAAACGTCTTGCTGTTTCCCTCGGTGTTGTGGATTGTTTGTTTCCAGGTATTATCAATTCGTCCATGGTATCGGATATTTATTATAGTCAGGTAATATACTTTTATTATACGCGATACGCGCAATAACTTCTGCATGTGCATAAGCACCTCCAAGTGCATTGTGTGGTTTTTGTTCTGATGGTAAACCGCAATACTCAAGTTCATTGTCTAGGTTTAGCGCTGAGTGGTTATGTTGTGTTGGTGGTTCTATTCCCCTACTAACCATATGCGACCAACATAGTGTATGAGTATCTATTGTCCTGTATGGAAAAGGAAACGCAATTTTTTCACGCCTACACGCAGCAGAAACAAAATCTCTATCAAAAGATGGGTTTTGTCCTGCAATTGTTATGTCGACAGGCATATCCATTGCCCATGCTATAAAAGCACGTACAAGTTCTCCTTCTGTTTTTTTTGATACGTCATTTGCTTCTATATATGAAAAACCATTAACAGCAAGTGCTGCTTTGTCTATTTTTGCACCACTCCAAACACGGCACTCATCATAAAATTGGTTGCTCGGATTATCTAAATCTAGAGCACCAATAGAAAGTATAGAGTGCGTGTTTGGAACAATTCCACTGGCTTCAACATCTAAGACAATCATACTTTTATTATAACCCCTTACAGTTAGATGCTTTTGAATATCCACTTTTTTGTGCTTTTTCAGCAGAAGCAAACCAGACCTTATTTGCGGTACTTAATCTTTTTGCACCGCTACACCACGAAAAATAGTACTTACTACCCTTTTTTGATGCTACAACACGTAAATCTTTTTGTATGGCAGTGTTGTTAGTGTACGTTGGTTTAGGTTTGTTCTCAGATATTTTATTTATAGGTATTGTTTCAACAATAATACCTCCTTGTTTCATTTGTTTTCCAGCTATTACACCAAAACCAAAACTTACTGATAATCCAAGTATAAAAACCACAACAATAACAACATCTTTCGGAACACTATATATAAATTTCTTAACGTTTTTATAGTTAGTGTATGACACTAGTAACTTGCTTACTCTATGTATATCTGCTATATTCATAGCTACAGAATATCATTTTTTATGTCAAGTACTAAAGCAGGAGGATCATCAAAGAACCTAAGGGACTCAAATCCAAAATACTTAGGAACAAAACTATACGCCGGTCAAAAAGCACGACCAGGAATGGTTATAGTTCGTCAACGTGGTACAAAAATTGACGCAGGAACTAACGTCCGCGTCGGTAGAGACCATACGTTGTTCTCAATGGCAGAAGGAACAGTTTCATATAGAGATGCTCGTAAACGACGTTTTGATGGCAGAATAATAAGAAAAAAGGTAGTAGACGTACTTTAAGGACGTTTATCAAGAATAACAAGTAAACCCGCGCTTTAGCGCGGGTTTACTTGTTATGTTAGTTGTGGCATACTCAGTGACTAGAGAGAAACGAAATGGA
>CAYYQT010000005.1:42170-46654 GCA_964473795.1 uncultured Candidatus Saccharibacteria bacterium
TTTACTTGTTATGTTAGTTGTGGCATACTCAGTGACTAGAGAGAAACGAAATGGAAAAAAGGAATAAAATTATGAATAAAGTCTTTCAGTTGAGCACTGCGGTGGCGCTCGTGACGGATAGTGCCGTTGTCATGCACGAGGAATCGTGCGTTGCCGATCTTACCTCGTTCATGGTAAACGCCATTCTCATCAGTGACGAATCACTGACCGACGCTGAAAAGTGTCGGGCGTGTCTCATTCTTCAATATCCCTTTCTTAGGGATATTGAAGAAATCACCAAAACAAACCACCGACGAGTTCTTGAGGAACTCGTCGACGGACTTGGGTTTACAGCCCTTAGGGTATCCAGCCTTAAAAGCTGGATGCGCGAAAGGGAATGTGTTTGAAAAAACACATTCCAACCAGGAACAAAATCCCTTGGTAAAACAAAAGCCAAGGGATTTTCTGTATAGTTTATCTCTACTAAAAACACTAAAGCACTGCGTGCTTTAGTGTTTTTAGTAGATGCACTTATAGTTTAAACTTCTGCTTCTATTATGATTGAAAACTTTCCAAAGTTTTCACCATGAGCAACGGGAACCTCGTGCGTTCCAACCTCTTTAATTGGGCTTTTTAGACGAATAGTGTCGTTAGGTAGTTCAACACTCGTTTGTTCTTTTACTGCTTTTGAAATCTCACCAACGCCTACAGCATCATAAAGACGTCCTTTTTCATTAACTTTCGATGTTATTACAATACGTGCTTTTGCTAGTGTTTCTAGATTTTGTACTATTAGCTGCTCTTGCACCTCTCTCTCTGTTACTGCTTTTGCTTTACGCTGATCAGCGTTTTTTACAGCAGATGGAGTTGCCATTATTGCAATTCCTTTTGGAATTAGTAAGTTAATAGCATGTCCATCTGACACTTCAACAGTGTCATGTGCGCGTCCTATCTTGTCTACGTTTTTCATCAATACAACTTTCATAATGTATGTATCCTACATCCTCTAGACGACACGCGCAACTTTGTTACTTTCCATTTGCAAAAAACTTAACAGCGCGTGCCATTTGTGGGTCTTTACCAGCTATTACGTCTGCTCTTGTTCTGTCTACCTTAATGTCTGGCGTTAATCCTCCGTCTGAGATAGACCGTCCAGACGGTGTTAACCATCTAGCTACCGTAACCTTTAGAGATGCGCCATCAACATTAATTAATTCTTGTACAGAACCCTTACCAAATGAGCGAGTACCTATAAGAGTTGCTTTTTTATGGTCTTGTAATGCACCAGAAAGTATTTCTGCGGCAGATGCTGACCCTTGGTCAATTAATACAACTATTTTAGTCCCTTTTGGTACATCGTTGTAGCCAAGACTTCTGTGAACTGCATTTGTTTGTTTTCCTTTGTAATCTTCCGTAACAACTATATAACCCTTTGGCAAGAAATGACTTGCGATTTTTACAGCTGCATCTAAGTATCCACCCGGATTACCACGCAAATCTATCACTAACTTTTTAGAGCCAGATTTTTTAAATGCATCAAATGCTTTGTTAAACAATTCTGCAGAGTTTGCTGAAAATGTGTATATAGATATTTTATAAACACCAGTTTTTTTGTTAAGACTGTAGTCAACTTCTGGTACCTGTATTGTGTCGCGTGTGACTTTTATTGTAAGCATCTTGTTTTTGCGCAATACCGTGAACACAACAACAGTGCCGCGAGGTCCACGTATTAACTTAACTGCTGCATCTGCAGACATACCTTCAGCTGAATGTTTATTAATCGCTATGATTTTGTCACCAGACAACATACCAGAACGTTTTGCTGGAGTGCCTTTAAGTGGAGAGATTACAGTTAGTGCACCGTCTTTAACACCTATTTCCATTCCAACACCATCAAAACTGCCAGCAATATCTTCTTGGAAAACTTTTGCGTCTTTTGGTGGCATAAATACTGTATACGGGTCACCATATGAGGCAGTTAACCCCTCTATTGCACCCCAAATCTTTTTGTTTGAGTTTGGAATTGAAGAAGACGCATGCGTTTGAACAAATCTTGTCTGTAAGACGTTCCACACTTTCCAAAACTCGTTTAGATTAGCGACTTTGTCTGGTGTCGCACTTAAAGAACTGCTTATAAATGGTATATGGGAAGATATCGTACTAGCATCGCCTTGTACTGGTTGCATAATTGCTACACCAGCTATAAAACTAACGGCGGCTATAAGAACATAAGATACTGTTTTCGATGTCTGTTCTGATAATTTTTTGAAATGTTTTTGTTTTTTTGTATTGTTGTCTTGCATAATACAGACAGTATAACTCACACCTACCGTATTACACATTCGGACATGTGCAATGCTATACTAACCAAATCATGACGTGGTTTTCTTTTTTAAAAAAGACAGACGAAAGACATAATAACAACTCTCCTGTTTTTCTAACGAACACATTAACCAAGGAAAAAGAACGGTTTATCCCAATTAAACCAGGTATAGCCACGTTGTATTCTTGCGGCCCTACTGTATATAATCGTGCACATATAGGGAACCTAAGAGCGTATGTATTTTCAGATACACTTGCAAGAACACTTGCGCATGCTGGATACCATGTGCGAAGAGTTATAAATATAACCGACGTTGGACACTTAACAGATGACGGCGATAACGGAGAAGATAAAATAGAGGTTGGTGCAAAACGCGAAGGTCTTTCAGCAAAGGCTATATCAGAACGTTATACAAAAATGTTTATAAAAGACATTGATGATTTGAACATAGATACGCGTAATATAATTTTTCCTAGAGCTACCGAGTACGTAAAAGAACAAATCTTACTTGCAAAAACACTCGAAGAAAAAGGTTTTGCATACCCAATAAAAGACGGACTTTATTTTGATACAAGTAGTTTTGCTGGGTATGGAAAACTTGGAGGAGTGTCTAAGGCAGACCTAAAATCTGGTGCACGAGTTGATATAAATACAGATAAAAGAAACCCCGCAGATTTTGCATTATGGAAAACAACCCCTAAAGACATACACAAACTGCAAGAATGGGATTCTCCATGGGGTTCTGGATGTCCAGGGTGGCATATAGAATGTTCAGCAATGAGTAGGGCTCTTCTTGGTATTGAAATAGACATACATACTGGAGGAATAGAACATATACCAGTACACCACAACAATGAGATAGCCCAATCAGAAGCGGCTAGTGGACGAAGGTTTGTACATTATTGGATGCATAATGAACATTTACTACTTGATAATGAAAAACTATCAAAATCACTTAACAATGTTGTGTTTTTGTCTGACGTAATAGAACGAGGAATACATCCGCTCGCTCTTAGATATTTTTTCCATCAGGCTCACTATCATACTCGATTATCGTTTTCGTGGGACATGTTGTCCGCAGCTTCAGAAGCTTTAAATCGTTTGTGGAGACTTTCTGACGAAATAAAAGAAGAGTCTGGTGCAAAAGCCGTAGCATCTTCAGAGTTAGATAATTTTATCTCTACAATAAGAGACGATTTAAGTACACCGCAAGCACTTGGTATACTTTGGGACGCAATACACAACGAAGACATGAGTGCTATGGAAAAATGGGCGATGCTTATTGAAGCCGATTCCCTACTCGGTTTGAGCTTGATAAATCCACCAGCAATACAAAAACCATTAAATATAAAAACTATTCCTGCAAAAATAAGAAAACTACTAGACAAAAGAAACGCCGCTCGTAAATCAAAAGATTTCAAAACATCAGATTTAGTAAGAGATGAGCTTAAAACACTTGGTTATCGAGTAGAAGATGGTGAAAACGCAACTTTGCTATACATGGACAGATAAGTGATATAATCACTCAACATGGCAGTAACACGTATTCCACCACAAAACCTAGAAGCTGAAAGAGCACTACTTGGTTCGCTTCTTTTAAAACCAGAAGCAATGCATGATATTGCTGATATTGTTCATGGAGATTCTTTTTATGCTGATAAACACAAGATTATTTTCGAAACAATGCAAGAATTATCTAGTAAAGGAGAGCCTATAGACTTACTAACACTTTCTACAAAACTATCAGATAAAGGATTGCTCGACCGTGCTGGTGGTAAAAGCTCAATTGCAGAGCTTGTAACCACTACACCATCACCAGGCAACATCACGCACTATGCTGAGCTCGTAGCAAGAAAACACATAATGCGTTCGTTGATAGACACCTCCTACCAAATAACAGAAAGTGCATATGATGAATCACGAGATACGAACGAAGTCCTGGATGAATCTGAAAAAGCTATTTACGCTATCGGAAACGCATCTGCAGCACATAAGTTTGTAGCTATATCTGAAAAACTAACAGATGCTTGGGACAGAATGGAATCTCTTTCAAAACAAGAGTCTGGAATACGTGGAGTACCTAGCGGCTTCCCTGACTTAGACACTCTTTTGTCTGGTTTCCATCCATCAGACCTTGTAATACTTGCAGCACGGCCTTCAATGGGTAAAACTTCTCTAGCGC